>NZ_JANSHG010000308.1:0-1041 GCF_047461555.1 Synechococcus sp. WC101 | reverse complement strand
GGATGGCCTCGCCTCTGACAGGATCTGGCAGGATCCCCTGGTTGAGGCGGGCGGTGTATTGGTAGCCGCTGGCGGTGCGCTGGAAGAAGGTGAAGGGATCCTGAAGGCCGCGACAGCCGGGGCCTGGGATCCCTGAGTGCCCCAAGGCCAGATGGGTTGAGCTGGCCCAAAAGCGGCGGGGATTGGGGAAGGTGCGCCAATGCAACTCCTCCTCTGGCCCCAACACCTGAGCCATGCCCCCACGCTTGGGATCGATGGCGTACATGAAGGCAAAGCTAATGGGCGGATCCCCGGGCAAGGTGACGCGGCTGTACCAGCCCTCAAAAAACCGCTCTGTGCAGCCATCCCAGTGATAGCCGGCATGGGGCAGGGATCCCCAATCTGTTGAGTTGTTTTGCCCAGAGCAAGCCGCCGTTGGAGGAAACGCCATTGAGACCTAAGCCATCGCAACAATGATAAACGGAAGTCTATGCTTACCAAAATAAATTGTATTGTTTCTATATTTATTTGCCCTTAGGATATCAACCGAGCTGAGGCTTAAGGATTTCTTGAGATTTCACCAAGGAAATCCGTGGGTCAGGCGACTTGAACCGGAAAGCTTCCATCTTGCCTTCACATATCCTTTCGATGAGGTGAGCATGACGTCACGTCGTAACTTTTTGCTGTCTGCGGGTGCGGCCACAGCAGGTGGGCTGCTCAGTGGCAGCATAGCACGGGCCGGCACAGGCTACTGGGTTGCCCAGGCCAGCGGCCCAGAAACCCCCAATCTCAGGTTAGGCTTTATACCGATTGTGGAGTCTGCCCCCCTGATCATCGCCAAGGAAAAGGGCTTTTTCGACAAGCATGGCATGACCGGTGTAGAGGTGTTGAAGCAGGCCAGTTGGCCGGCAGCCCGTGACAATGTGGTTATTGGCTCGGCAGGTGGAGGCATTGACGGCGGCATGTGGCAGATGCCGATGCCTCACATGATCCACATCGGCGCCATCACCAACAATCAGCCGGTGCGTATGGCAGTTCTGTGTCAGTTGATCACCCAGGGGA
>NZ_JANSHG010000307.1:0-1153 GCF_047461555.1 Synechococcus sp. WC101 | reverse complement strand
TCCACCACCAGCGGCCGTCGTTGCCGCAGGGCCGCCAGTCCCGCCTCAACTGCCGTGGGGCTGAACACAAAGCGATCCCGCAGCTCGAAGTCAGCGGTGGCGTGGATGGCGCGGCGCACGATCTCATAGGGGATCCCTTGCCAGGGGTGGGGGCCGATCTCTTGGTCAATCTGGCGGAAGCTGGCCGCTGTAATGGGGTCTATCCAAGCTGTTTCATCCATCATGGGATCGGTAGGCAGAGCCACATCTGGCAGGAGGGTTTTCTCCATCCTGTTGACGCAAGCGGTTTTGTTTGGAAAAAGGGGTGGGGAATGTCCAGAAAAAGCCGCTCAAGAGGGTTATCTGAGAGAAACGCCCCTCCAGTCCACTCTAGACGCCCTCCAGCAACCGCTAAGATCGGTCTATCCTGATGGAGGTGGGCCTGCTGTTGTCACATACAAAAGGATAGCTTGGTAGCCCCGCACTTTAGTGCGGGGCGGAAAAGCCCGCTAGCGACTTTAGTTGCTAACTGCTATAATCCTAGCCAGACCAGGGGAAAACGCTAACTACGGTGAAAAACCCGAGCAGCAACAAATCCTCTGGAGCGAGAAGTAAGCAGAACCTTGGGGCTTTGCCTTAAGGAACTGTCTAGAGGCGCTTTGACAACGCCGTTATGGGTTCTTTTGTGGACTGCGTAAGAATCCCCCGCCTTTAGGCGGTAGGAGTGTCAATCCTCCCTTGCCTGAACATAACCCTCCTTCTTCTTCTCCCTCTGCTGCTGTCGGCGGGGCAGGTTTCCCCTCCCTTGCGACGCCCCCCTCTTCGGTCGGCAGCAGGGATCCCGTCTCAGGGCTTCCTCGCTATGGTCATTCCCAAACCTGGCTCTGGCGCGGCTGGCCTATTCATTTCACCTACACCCCCAGTCGCGCCCAAACCGCCAGCGGCCAGGTGAACTTGACGGCGGCTCCGGCCATCTTGATCCATGGCTTTGGGGCCTCGGTGGGCCATTGGCGCCACAACATTGTTCCTCTGGGATCCCAGCGCTCCGTCTATGCTCTCGACCTGCTGGGATTTGGCGAGAGTGCCAAGCCGGAGATCGCCTACAGCGTCGATCTGTGGGTCGAGCAGGTGTACGAGTTTTGGCGAACCCACATCCAGCAGCCCAGCCTCCTGG
>NZ_JANSHG010000306.1:0-1168 GCF_047461555.1 Synechococcus sp. WC101 | reverse complement strand
GGATCCCGCCTGCTAGGGTGTCTCCCTGCCAGGTTTCAAAGCTGTGGGCAAACCCCGCTTGGTGCAGGGCAAGGTAGATCTGCTTTAATTCCGAGCTAATCCAAGTTTGGGGGCGAGCGGCACAGCCCTCCACCACTTGCTCAAAAGCGCCGTTGATCCGCACCTGAAAGCAACTGCCGCGCACCAAAGGCCGCAGCGAACGGGGACAGTGAAACCGCTCGTCCAAAGGGATCAGCGCGTGCTGCTCGGTGCCATACCAGGCCAGGGATCCGGTTTCTTCGTCCGCCATGAGGAAGTAGCCCTGGGCATATCCGGTCAGAATAGCGCCTATATCTACCTGCATGCTGTCTCTGCGCCTCTCAAGATTGCCATTCCGGCGAGAGGCTGGCAAAGTCTCCCGCATCGACCTTGGGGTGACAATCCACACAGCCGCTCACCCGCACTGGGTTGGGAAAGTCTACTTGCGGGTGCAAAGCGCGGAAGTAGCGAGACTCGGCCAGGCGATAGGGCACCGGTTCCCCTTGGCGCAGGGGACGGGAATTAGGCCGCAAATAGCCCCAAGCCAGTTGTAAAGCCACGCCGGTCAGGGGCTGGATCTGCTGGCCGTAGTGGTTGGGATCCTGTAGCAGCCGTCGCCAGGTTTCGGTGGGCAACACCTGAGCGGGCAGCGCCACATGGCAAGTGCCGCAACTGCGCACGTATTGGGCCTGCTCCAACTGGGCCTGGGTGAGGCTTTGCTGCGCTTGCGTCAGGGATCCCATCAATCCGACCAGAAGGACGATCAGGCCAAAAAGCCAAAATCGCCGCTGTCGCTTTCTCAAGGGAGCCATGCTCTCACACCAAGGTCAATGCTTTCCCAATTTAGACCAGCCCGCGAAAGATCCAGGCCCAGTTCCTGGAATTGGCTTGGCCTATCTTTGCAGAAACTCCAGAAAATCCCGCCACCAATTGCAGATCCCTTGCCACATCCGCAGCATTTCTTGGCGTATCTCTCCCGTTTCCTCCTGCAGCTAAGCCGGGCGGAGCTCGATAGCACCGCTGCGCCTGTCAAAGCGAGCCAGAGCTCCTCGGGGAGCCAGCATCAGTTTCTGCGATCAGCACCTCGTGCTTTTGCACAATTCAGTTCAGCGCTTTCAGCTCCTTGCCCAGGGTTTGAGCGGTGCTGGAC
>NZ_JANSHG010000305.1:0-1175 GCF_047461555.1 Synechococcus sp. WC101 | reverse complement strand
CTCCACAGCTTATGAGATCCTGGCCGGGTTGTTCGACGTGATCGTAGCCAGCCAAACCAGCCTGCAAGGGGTGGAGGTGGTGTTGGAAGGCGGAAGGGTGCAGGTCAACGGTGGCACCTTTCAGCCGAGCAAGGTTACCCTCAACGACCCCCGCTCCAACATCTTGGTCAACGGCAACGCTGCCGCTTTGGAGGGAGCTTTAAACCAATTGGCCCAGATTTTTTGCCAGCAATTTTTGGATCCCTGTGTGCAGGTCTCGGGCAGTGGCCGTATTGCAAGCATCTCAGTCAGTGTCAGCAAGGCAGGAGGCGTAGGTGTAGGCACTGTGCCGGGGAGTAACCCGCTCCTGGAGAACAACGCGATCCTTCTGCAAGCTTTGGGAGCTTTGGCAGTTCGCTACAGCAACAACTCCGGCGGGATCTTCCGCAACAACCAGATCGAAGGGGATCCAGCCACCGCCGCGGCTGGCTTGGCGTTGCAGGCGCGGCAAAGAGACATGGCTGGCACCACCGGGATCCAACTGGATGGAGCGGGATCGGCGCCAGCGATTCAATCCAACCGGATCGGCGTGGGCAGGATAGTCGGCAGTGTCGGCATTCGCATTTTGCAAGGAACCCAGGCTCGCACCATTGTTGGGAATACGTTCCTAGCTCGGGGCGAGGGCGCGGGGGTAGCCATTCAAGTGGCCCCCGGCACGCCAGAGGCAGTAGTCGCTGCTTACTTGGCTGGCAACAACTTCCAGGGCAACTTTGCCGAGAGAGTTGGCAGTGGATCTGTGCCTACGCCGATACCGACAGCTAGACCTGTCCCAGTGCTGACTCCCCCGCCCGCTCCGAGGCTATCTCCAACTCCCCCACTGCTCGGCACCAGCCCTATTCAGATGGATGTGGATGCCATCTTGGGCCTCCAACCCGTCCTCAGGCTTACACCTGACTGAGGTGAGATTGTTCCGGCGCTGTTCCTAGGTATCTGCAGCAGCTTTGGCCACTTTCTCTTCCGTCTCTTCGGCAGCTTTGGCCGCCTTCATTTCCGCCAGAATCTCCTCCGGTCGCTTCCCAGCTCGCTGGGATCCAGGGGGCAGGTCGTGGGGATCGATCACCCCCTTGGGCAGGTAGGCAAACTCCCGTAGAGGTGTCACCATTGGATCCTCTGTTACTTTGGAAGGCAGGCGACCT
>NZ_JANSHG010000304.1:0-1175 GCF_047461555.1 Synechococcus sp. WC101 | reverse complement strand
GCCATCCGCGGCTAATCCACTCCTGACCTAGTCGACCAGTCCTTCTTGAATCCCCTGGCAGACGCTGGGGGGTTTTTCTGCTTTTCATAGAACGTAGCCCAGTTGCTCAAGGGAATCGGTGTCCCAAAGGATCTGCCCATCCAGAGCCATTCTCCCCTGCACCGGCATTCCAACTTGAGCCTCTAGGCGTGGGATCAAAGCTGCATCCAGCTCCTCCAAAGCTTGGGGATCCTCGGTTTCGGGCAGGGATCCGACCAGCACCCAGCCCAAGTTGCGGACCTCGGCTTGGCGCATCAGGGCGGCAAAGGCGGTTGCTTGGCTCAGGGCGGCCTCCCGTCGCAGCGTTAAGAGCAGGCTAAACCCCCAAGCATGGGCCAAATCGGCCCAGGTTTGGCCTGGCTCCAGGGGATCGGCGACACTGCCCGGCAGAACCAGGAGGGGATTGGTTGCCCGCTCGCCGATTTGTTGCCAGAGGGCCTTGAGCTGAGCTTCCGAAGGGTTGGGATCCACCCTGAGCTGGACTCAAGGTCTCTGGACCACCTCTTGCCAGGCGCTGGCCACTGCTGCGGCTCCGGGGATCCCCGGCCAGGTATCGGCCACCATCACCCTCATGAGTTCGGATCCCCCACCTCAGACTCCCAGAGAGTGAGAAACTCCAGCTGGACCTCGAAGCCAAACACCAAAGCCATATCCCGCAGCATCGAGAGGGATCCCAGTTTCTGCTGCTTGAACCACCGCATCAACACAAAGAGATTTCCAGCGCTTCTGGGTTGTAAACAATGCCCTCGCGAGGGTTGAATTGATGGGGCACCAACATGGCTGCGTAACGGGCCAGCTCTCCTTGGCGCCAGTTGAGGAAGTAGGGCATCCAGGGGCAGACCGTGTCCCAACGAATAAACCACAGGCGCACCTCCGGGATCTCCGACAGCTCGCGCGGATCGTCGGGGCTGCGCGGCCAATCGATGGCGCATTACACCTGCTGGGCAGCCCGGACAGGATCCGCCATCAACGTTTTCAACAGCTCATGGCCCGGGGTTAAATCCAGAGCTTGAATGGCTTTAGCAGGAAGGTAGAAGGTAATCGGCACGACGACACAGCTACAGCCTGTTAAGGGCTCAAGGGGTACAATAGCAGCACTTAGCAAACCAACTTCGGAAGGAGGATGGATTGATCAG
>NZ_JANSHG010000303.1:0-1208 GCF_047461555.1 Synechococcus sp. WC101 | reverse complement strand
CCTTGGGGGCTGCTCGCCGCCTTCGCCGACTCATCGATGCTGACGAGCGCCTGCCCCGCCTGCAGGAGTGGGTGAGCAATCTGCGCACCTATCCTGAGCTAGAGCAGGAGATCTTCCGCTGCCTGGACGAACACGGCGAGGTGAGAGATAGCGCCAGCGCCGCCCTGGCAGACCTGCGCCGTCAGCACCGCCAGTACCGCAGCCAGATCCAAGAACGCCTACAACAGGTGATGAGCCAGCACCCCCAGGCGCTGCAGGACACGTTGATTGGCCAGCGGCAGGGGCGCTTTGTGCTGATGGTAAAGGCCACCCATCGGGATCTCATCCGCGGCATTGTGCACGACAGCTCTGCCAGCGGGGCCACCCTCTATGTAGAGCCCTACGCTGTGGTGGAGCTAGGCAACCGGCTGCGGGAAACCCAGGCCCAGATCCAGGCGGAGGAAGAGCGGATCTTGGCCGCCCTGTCGGCCCAGGTGGGATCTGTTGCCGAGGATTTGGAGCATCTGCAGGCGGTGATGGTGGGGCTGGAGGTGGCGTTGGCTCGCGCTCGCTACAGCCTTTGGTTGGGGGGCAATCGCCCCCAGTTTGTCCCGGCAGGATTGCGCCTGCGCCAAGCTAGGCACCCCTTGCTTCTGTGGCAGTCTCGCGAGGAAGGCAAGGGCCCGGAGGTGATCCCGATCGATTTCACCCTCTCGGAGTCCATCCGCGCCGTGGTCATCACCGGCCCCAACACTGGCGGCAAGACGGTTGCCCTGAAGACCTTGGGGCTATTGGTGCTTATGGCCAAGGCGGGGATCTTCCTGCCCGCCCAGGATCCGCCCCAACTGCCCTGGTTCGACGGGGTCTATGCCGACATCGGCGACGAGCAATCGCTGCAGCAAAGCCTCTCCACTTTTTCCGGGCATATTCGCCGCATCAGCCGCATCGTGCAAGCTTTGCAGTCGGAGCCGGCGCCGGCCCTTGTTCTGCTGGACGAGGTGGGGGCAGGCACGGATCCCAGCGAGGGCGCGGCCCTGGCTGCCGGGCTATTGGAGTATCTCGCCGAAAAGGCCCTGCTGACCTTGGCCACCACCCACTACGGCGAGCTGAAGGCTCTGAAATACCAGCATCCCGGCTTTGAGAATGCCTCGGTGGAGTTTGACGAGGCCACCCTGGCCCCCACCTACCGCCTGCTGTGGGGGATCCCTGGTCGCTCCAATGCCTTGGCC
>NZ_JANSHG010000302.1:0-1218 GCF_047461555.1 Synechococcus sp. WC101 | reverse complement strand
CCCTCAAGCCGCGCCTGTTTTATTTTCTGATGTTGGCCATGTACGGCGGGCAGATCGGGGTGTTCGCCGTGCAGGACATGTTGCTCTTCTTCCTGATGTGGGAGCTGGAGCTGATCCCGGTGTATTTGCTCCTCTCCATTTGGGGGGGGTACAACCGCCTCTATGCGGCCACCAAGTTCATTCTCTACACCGCCCTCAGCTCCCTGTTTATCTTGGTGGCGGGCCTGGCCATGGCCTTCTACGGGGATCCCATCAGCTTTGACATGACGGATCTGGCCCACAAGGCCTATCCGCTGAGCTTCCAATTGCTGCTGTATGGGGCCTTCCTCATCGCCTACGGGGTGAAGCTGCCCGTCTTCCCTTTGCACACCTGGCTGCCCGATGCCCACGGCGAAGCTACGGCGCCGGTTCACATGTTGCTGGCCGGGATCTTGCTTAAGATGGGGGGCTATGCCCTGATGCGCATGAATGTGGGCATGCTGCCGGATGCCCACCTCTACTTTGCGCCGGTGCTGATCGTGCTGGGGGTGGTGAACATCATCTTTGCCGCCCTCACCTCCTTTGCCCAGCGCAACCTCAAGCGCAAGATCGCCTACTCTTCCATCAGCCACATGGGCTTTGTCCTCATCGGGATCGGATCCCTGACCGAAATCGGCATGAGCGGCGCCATGCTGCAGATGATCTCCCACGGGCTGATCGGGGCCAGCCTGTTCTTCTTGGTGGGGGCCACCTACGACCGCACCCACACGCTGGAGCTGGAGGAAATGGGCGGCGTCGGCCTGAAGATGCCCAAGATTTTCTCCATGTTCACCGCTTGCTCGCTGGCCTCTCTGGCTCTGCCGGGGATGAGCGGCTTTGTGGCGGAGCTGATGGTGTTCATCGGCATGGCCACCACCGATGCCTACTCCCTCCCCTTCCGGCTGGTGGTGGTCTTTCTGGCGGCGGTTGGGGTGATCCTGACTCCTATCTACCTGCTGTCGATGTTGCGGCAGATCTTCTTTGGCCCGGAAAACAAAGAGCTGACCGAACACGAGGAACTGGTGGATGCCGAGCCGCGGGAGGTGTTCATCATCGCCTGCCTGCTGATCCCCATCATCGGCATTGGACTCTATCCCAAGCTGGTCACTAGCCTCTACGACCAGTCCACCAATGCCCTGGTGGCGCTGCTGCGCCAAGAACTCTCCTCTATTGGAGCGACGGTTGCCCAAGCTCCTGCTC
>NZ_JANSHG010000301.1:0-1237 GCF_047461555.1 Synechococcus sp. WC101 | reverse complement strand
CTCCTACCCGGTGCAAAACGCCTTTGCCCGCTCTGATACTCTCTTCCAACTGGCGCTGCACCCCTGGTTTGCCTCCCTCTGGACCCGGCTGATGAACTTCAAGGGCAACACGGCTGCCTCCATTGCTGACCTCAACGGTTACTTGCAGCAGATGGCCCGCCGCCAGTTGGATGGGCAAGCGCCGCCCTTCTTTTGCTTTGTCAACCTGATGGAGCCCCACCTGCCCTACTGGCCGCCGGAGCCCTTTGTGCAGAAATATGCTCCCTACTTCAAGACCAACCGCGAGGCGCGCGACTTTTTGCGGGAGTATAACGCCCAGCCCTACCGCTGGATGGCGCCCCTGCCCCAGCCGCTTTCCCCGCTGCAGGCCCAGGTGCTCAGGGACATCTACGATGCCGAGGTGGCCTACCAGGATCACCTGCTGGGATCCGTCTTCGAGACCCTGCGCCACACCGGCCTAGAGCAGAACACCCTGGTGGCCATCGTCGCCGATCACGGCGAAGGCTTAGGGGAACACGACTTTGTCGGCCACGCCTTTGTGGTTTACGAAGAGCTGATCCGCGTCCCCCTGATCCTGCACTACCCCGGCTACTTTCCAGCAGGAAAGCGCGTGGCCACCCCCGTTTCCACCCGCCGCCTCTTCCATACTCTCTTGGAAGCAGCCGGCTTCCGCCCCAGCCTTTCTCTAGCCAACGGCGCCCCCCGCGTCAGCCTCCAGCTTCGCCGCGAGATCGCCCGCCTCAGCCTGAGCCGCACCCTGGCCGGCGAGGATCCGGAGCAGGGAGTGGTGCTCAGCGAAGCCTTCCCGCCCCAGATTCTCCTGCGCGCCATGGAAAACCGCAACGACAACCTGCTGCAGGCGCGCGCCTGTTACGACACCCGCCGCGCTCTCTACGAAGGGGTGACCAAGCTGATCCAAACCGGAGATCGCCCCAGCCTCTACAACCTGGAGCAGGATCCGGCGGAACTGCAGGACTTGCTGGCGGCCGGGATCCCTTCTGAGCCGGGATCCCTTTCCCCCCAGGCTTGGCTAGACCGCCTGCGGCAAGGGCTGAGGCAGTGGTTGGAGTGGGCAGAATCGCGCCGGCCCAGCACCGCTCCTCGCCGAGTTGACATGGAAAGCAACACAGACTTGGTGCGGCGGATGCAAGAGCTGGGCTACCTGGAGTAGGAGCTATTCCAGCTCTCCCTCTTCCCCCCAATGATCCCGCAGGTAGCCGTTGAGATCATCATAGAC
>NZ_JANSHG010000300.1:0-1250 GCF_047461555.1 Synechococcus sp. WC101 | reverse complement strand
GTGAGGGCAAAACCAAAGGCAATGAGAGCCACAGAGGTGCGCAGCCAAGCCAGAAAGGTGCGCTCGTTGGCCTGGTGTTCCCGTTGGCGATCCGGGGGCAGGTTCATGGGCTGAAGGGATCCCTCAGGGGCTAATTTTAAGGCAGCGGGGATCGGGCAAGCTGGCCTTTTCCGGCTGGCGGGGGAAATAAAAGGCGGTACGCCGGCAGGTCTCCACCAACATCAACATCACCGGCACCTCGATCAACACCCCTACGACGGTGGCCAGGGCGGCCCCTGAGTTCAAGCCAAACAGCACCACCGCCGTTGCAATGGCCACCTCAAAGTGGTTGCTGGCGCCGATTAAAGCTGCCGGAGCCGCATCCTCATAGCACAAGCCCAGTTTCTGGGCTGCCACATAGGTGATGCCGAAAATGAGGTTGGTTTGAACGAAAAGAGGCACTGCGATCAACAAAATGTGGAAGGGATTTTCCACAATGAGATCCCCTTTAAAAGCAAAAAGAAGCACCAACGTCACCAGCAAGGCGGCGATGGCAATGGGGTTGAGGTAGCGCAAAAAAGCTTTTTCAAACCATTCCCGGCCCTTGGTTTTGAGAATCCAATAGCGGGAGGCTGCTCCTGCAACTAACGGTAGGTCCACATAGACGGCCACCGACAGCAAAATGGTTTGCCAGGGCACCGTTAAATCGCTCATGGCCAGCAGCCAGCGGCCCAGCGGTGCGTAGAGGAAGAGCATGGTTAAAGAGTTCACCGCCACCATCACCAGGGTGTGGCCCTGGTTGCCATAGCTGAGATAGCCCCACATCAGCACCATGGCTGTACAAGGAGCAATGCCCAACAAAATGGCCCCGGCAATGTAGGAGCTGCTGAGGCTAATCTCTGTGCCGCGGATGATTTCCGTGCCGGTTATCCAAGGGGCAAACAGCCACCCCAAAAAAAACTGGGCGATCACCACCATGGTAAAGGGCTTCACCAGCCAGTTCACGGCCAGGGTCAACAGCACTGGCTTGGGAGATTTCAAAGCATAGGCTGCCTGGCCGAAGTCAATTTCACCATGATGGGATACATCATGAAAAACAGGCAGACGGCAATGGGAAGGGAGACCTGATAGAGGCTCAAGGCATCCAAAGCCTCGGCCACGCCCGGAAACCATCGCCCCAGGAGGATCCCGGCAACAATACACAGGGCCACCCAAAGGGTGAGATAGCGCTCAAAAAAGCTCAGGGAGCCGCCGCTGGGGAGAGCTTTGGG
>NZ_JANSHG010000299.1:0-1250 GCF_047461555.1 Synechococcus sp. WC101 | reverse complement strand
GCCAAGGACATTGGCCACAGCGAGGCTGCCGGGGCCGGCAGATGGTCGCGCCCAAGTCCATCAGGGCCTGGTTAAAGGTGCGCGGCTGCTCGGGATCCAGCAACTGCTGCGAAAGCCGCCACAACAGGGGCAGACAACGGGCCGGCGGCTGGGGCAAAGCCACCAGGCGGGCCAACACCCGCTTGACGTTGCCCTCCAAAATCGGCAGGGGCAGGTCAAAGGCGGCGCTGAGAATGCCGCCAGCGGTGGTGCGCCCGATCCCCGGCAGCGCCAGCACCTGCTCCAGATTCCTGGGAAACTGGCCCCCGTGTTCCTGCATCAGGATTTGAGCAGCTCTGTGCAGATTCAGCGCCCGCCGGTAGTAGCCCAGCCCTTCCCACAGTTTCAGCACTTGTTGCTGCGGAGCCGTCGCCAACTCTGGGATCCCGGGCAGAGCCTCCATCCAGCGCTGAAAGTAGGGGATCACGGTTGCCACCTGGGTCTGTTGCAGCATCACCTCCGCCACCCAAATGGCATAGGGATCCCGCGTGCGTCGCCAGGGCAGATCTCGACCCTGCTGGCAGTACCAACGCTGCAAGGACTGCCGCAGGCGCTGCAAAACTGCGCTGCTCCAACCTAGCGACTGCTCGCCAGCAACCGCAACCTCGGACTCTCTTCCAGTCCGTCGAGAAGGAACCTGGGATCTCAAGCCGCGTAAGCGAAGTGCAACGCCCACCAGATCAGGGCCGAGACCACCCCCGCCACAATGCTGGCCGAGATCAGAACCACAATTGGGCTATCCGCCCCCTTGAACCTCATAATGCCGCGGTTGTAGTCAGCCATTGTTGCCTCCCACCAGCTTCGGCTTTGGGGTGTCGAGGATCTCACTTGGGATACGTGTCGCGATGGGGAAACTCCGTTATCGACCAACCCCCTCATCTCTAGGATAGCCAATTTGGCCCGGATCCGAGCCGCCCCCCAAAGAGGGATCCCCGTCGGGCAAGCCCTACCGCCTCCGCTGGTCGCAAAAGTTAGAGCACAGGAGCCGCCCAGGCAGAGGCTTGGGCAGCCAACTTCCCTGCTATTTAGACAACCTGCCGACGGCGGGGCCCTGCAAGAGACAGTCCACCCGGCCCAGCAGGTATAAAAGGTGCCCTCCCAGGGCTCCGCGCCGCCTAGGCGGCTGAGAAGTCGCCTCTCAGGTTTAGCGAGGGAAAACCACCTGGGCCCGCAACTCGCCGGCAGGATTGGCTTGCGTATGGATGTTGAGG
>NZ_JANSHG010000298.1:0-1277 GCF_047461555.1 Synechococcus sp. WC101 | reverse complement strand
CCTTTAGCCTATCCAACCATGGGGCAACACTGGCAACGGCTTCAGTTCTTTTCTCGTCAGATATTTTTAAACGGAGGCCTTCTGTTTCTGATCCTGGCTGGCCTGATCTTGGCAACAGGACTGCCCCTGGTCGCGTCCAGCGCTTGGGCGGCCACCCAGCCGGCACTATCCGGCAAACTGACGGGGCCGGAGTGGCGCCAGGCGGATCCTGAGGCCAAGCAGGCCTTTTGTCGCAAAGCCTTTCAGGCCTTTCGGGCCTCTCCTGCCCAGAGCTACATCATCAGCTCCAACGTGCAGGCTTTGACCCCAGAAGGTTTGTGTCAGCGGCTGGATCAGTTCTATCAGTACGCCATCCACGACGAGATCCCGCTCAACCAGGCAGCCAACATTGCCCCCCTGCTTTTTTCAGATCAGCCCCTGGAGCAGCCCTGATCCGATAGGGATCCGGAAAACCGCCGGCAAACGGATCCCGGCGCCTGAGGGAACCGCTTGAAACAGGCGCGCTCTTCTGGGTCCCGTTCCTGGGGCAGGCCTTGCTGCTAGGGTCGATAATAGAACTGTTCTCTTGCGGATCTCAAGTTTTCTATGGCCGGCTCCGTCATTTCTCCTGAAAACCTGCTGGATCTCTGCGAACAGGGTGTGCAAAAGGCTTTGGCTGCCGGAGCTGACCAAGCAGAGGTGTTCGCCAACTCAGGCCGCGAGACGGAAGTCACCTTTGAGAAAAATGACCTCAACCTGGCCCGCAGCAGCAGCGAGACCCTGTTCGGCATCCGGGTTTTCTGCGGCGGCAGGCTGGGCTTTGCCACCTCCAACCGCCCTGAGGATCTGGCGGAGACGGCTGCTGAGGCGGTGGCCATGGCCAAGGCTTCGCCGGCGGATCCCCTCAACGGCCTGCCAGATCCCCAGCCCCTGCCCCAGGTGTCTTTTGCCCTCGACCCGGGCCTGCTGGAACTGGATGCCGCCGAGCTGACGCAACTGGGATCCCAACTGGTGGAGTGGGTGCGCTCCCAAGACCCGCGCATCACCATCGACAGCGGCTCGTTCAGCGTAGAAGAGGATACCGTGGCCATTGCTTCTTCCACCGGCATCCGCGCCAACTACCACAGCGTCGAGGCGGGCGGATCCCTGTTCGGCATGGCCATCGATGGGGACGAGGTGGGCAGCTTTGCCTACGACGGCGACAGCGTCCAGAAGCGGGCGGATCTGGTGCCGGCGCTGGAGCGGGCTTTTGAACGCTTTGTCCAGAAATGTGTGGGGGCCTTGGGAGCTACCGAGGG
>NZ_JANSHG010000297.1:0-1285 GCF_047461555.1 Synechococcus sp. WC101 | reverse complement strand
TCCAAAGAATGAGTCGGCATTCCTTTCTCTCCTTCCTCTTGAATACCTGTACCCTATTTTAAATTAAAAGGCTGTAAGGCTGGCCATCGACTTCTTCTTCTCGTTAAAAGTTGAAAGGGGGTTGCGCAAGCTGCCCTTTTCCTTGTTGGTATGGGATCAGCTCGCCGGATCCTGCTCCACTCTAAAGTCCTTTGGAAGTTCCCCTTTCCCAAAAGCAAGAAGACCCAACCTTGGTCGGGTACTGCCCCAGGCAAGACGGCAGCGCGTCCAGAAACAGCCGCTGTGCCAAAAAGGGAGGGATCCCTTGTCTAGCTAGGGATCCCTCTTCCGAAACCCATTGAGATGAGAACCAGTTAGTCGCGCTCAATGTACAAAAAGAGCACAGCCATGGTTACTGCCGGCAGCAGCCAACCGACAATGGGGACGAAAATCCAAGGAAGATAAGCAGCAGCGTAAGAACCGGTCATGATCTTGCTCCTCTCCAGTGCCTTGACAAGTTTGACAACTCAATTAACCTTAATTCACCAACCCTCGAAAGATGGCGTCGATCCCGGCAAAGTTCTCCAACAAGAAGTAGGCAGCAAACACGCCACCCATACCTCCCAAGAAAAATCCTGCTGTCAGATCCCCCCAGCCACGGGCCGTAGATAGAGGATTGGCGCCCGGCGTTTCCGGCTTGTTTCCAAAGGTAACGCTGCCATAGGCGGACATACAGGCGGTTCCCAGCAGCACAATCGCCATCGCCGTGACCAGCCCGCCCAAATTGGCTGCCTCAGGATAGTCGCGCAGCGGGCCCACCACGATTTCTGGCCCCACCAAAAAATAGCCATGCGCCAACCCAATCTCCAGCCCTCGCAACAGCGGCGATAGGCCAGGCCGGTTAATGGGGAGGTTGTTGATAAACAGACGGGTGAGAGGAGAGTCACTGATGGGCGTTGAAAGATGGCCCTCGCAGGGATCGTCGTTAAAGGTGCGAATGTAATCCATGTCCGAAGATCCTGGCTGGAATTTTGGGATTCATTCTACGGGGCCTCAGTTCTCCTCTCAGCAGCCGCTATCCGGATCGTTAAAAAAGTTCATGCTTGCTTAACAGAGATACAGACCCTCGCGCTTTGGTTCAACGACGCCGTGCCACCCCAGAAGATAGAATGCAACTGCGAGCCGCGCTACACAAAAGGATAGCTTGGTAGCCCCGTACTTTAGTACGCGGCGGAAAAGCCCTTGAGCAACTTTAGTTGCTTCTTTGTTATAGTTAGTACAGAGCTTCTCCAGGAAAACAACCTAC
>NZ_JANSHG010000296.1:0-1308 GCF_047461555.1 Synechococcus sp. WC101 | reverse complement strand
CCCTGGAGCAGAGCCAAGCCGAATGGCATGCCCGCCAGGGATCCCTGCGAGCCTATCAGGAGCAACTGCAGAGGATCCTTCAGCAGTTGCAATCCCAAGAGAGCTTGTACCAAAAAGCCTATCGCCTGGTGCAGGAGTACGACTTCATCGTCGATGGCAGCAGCAACGGCGGGTCAGGTGCCTCAGGGTCTGCGATCTCGGTCGAGGAGCTGGCGGCCTTGGTGAGCCAACTGCGCCGAGATTACGAGCAGCGGGCAGCCCAAGTCAGCCAACAGCGGGCCGAGCTGGAGCAAAACCGGCAAACCCTGCGGGAGCTGCAAGAGCGGCTGGCCACCGCCTCTCCGGAGGAGCGGTTCGACATCGAACTGGATATCGACTACGCCCAGTCTGCCTGCAGCGCCCTAGAGGAAGCCCTGCTGCCTCAGGAGAAAAACCTGCAACGGGAATACGAGGAGCTGGCCCGCCAGGAAGCCCGCCTTAGGCAGCTTCAAAATCAGGCTGCCGCCCCAGTTCAGGTCGATATCGGGCCGATCCTGGAGCAGATCGGCAGCCAGAAGCAGGAGCTTCTCCAAGAAAAAAGCCGCCTGCAAACCCTCGTCCACCAACTGGAATCCTCTCTGCCCTTTCAACAAGAGCAACTGGCCCGCCAGCAGCAGGAATTGCAGCAGCAGTGGCAACAGTTGCAGCAAGAGGAGGGATCCCTGCGGGCCCGCACCCAGGCGATGGCAGAAACCTGGGGCCGCCTCAACCATCTGCAGGCCACCCTCTACCCCGAGCGAGATCGCTGGGCGGAGTTAGCGGAACAACTGGCTCAGTTGGAGGCAGAGCTGGCTCAATATCAAGAAAGGGGCTCCACGGCCAGCGCCCATGTCCAGCAGGTGCAATCGCTCCTGGCCGCCCTCACCCAGCGGTAAGGAGCTGTGTCCTGTCGTCTTCCCAAGCAGGCAGGCAGTGCCCACACATTCCTTTTGACACAAAAGGATAGCTTGGTAGCCCCGTACTTGAGGACGGGGCGGAAAAGCCCTTGAGCCACTTTAGTTGCTTCTTTAGAGCTTCTCCAGGAAAACAACCTACTGCGGTGCCAAACCCGCGCGGCAATGACTAACCTGGAGGAACTGAAGTCCTCCGAAGTAAGCAGAACTTTGAGGTTATGCCTCAAAAGACTATCTAGGGGCGTCTTGACAGCGCCTTCGCCAGTCCATTTTGGGCTGCGTAAGAATCCCCTGCCTTCAGGCGCTGGGAGTGTCAAGGGCTTGACGGCCTCAACCAAAGAGAGCAAATCTGGTAAAATTCGGTAGCGCCTTGTAG
>NZ_JANSHG010000295.1:0-1348 GCF_047461555.1 Synechococcus sp. WC101 | reverse complement strand
TCCCAGAGGTGCTGCGGCTGCGCAACTTGGCTCTTGCCCACGAGATGACCGAGTTTGCCCAATATCGCTACAACATGTTCGGCCAGGCGGGGCACTGGTTCCCAGGGGTGCCTGCCGACCGCTGCAGCGAGTGCGGCGACTGCCTGCCCCGTTGTCCGCAGCACCTGCCGATCCCGGAGTTGTTGGCCGAAACCCACCGCCTTTTGCACCGCTCTCCCATCCGGCGGCTGTGGGAGTAAGGGCCCCTTCTCCCAGGGGGTGAGGGGGGTGAAAATCCTGGCCAGGAGAGCCAGCTAGGGGGAAGCCTCTTGCTGCTCCGGAGTTCAAGGCTCTAGCGCCGCTTGCTGCGCAGGGTTTTGGCACGGTTGTGTACCTGTCTAACAAACAGAGGCAGGAGCTGTTCCTGAATGTAGGCAAAGGCTGCCGGGAGGCCTTCTCTTTCGTAGATAAGGCCGATTTCTGCCTCCACCTGGGTGGGATCCCGCAGAGCCGACAAAAATTGGTTGGAGGTGAGCCAGGTGAAGAGTTCCGCGCGGCTAAGATCGCAGCCGGGAGGGGAAGGCACCTGCCAGTCGGGTGGCGGGCCGAGCAGCCACTGGCGGGCAAAGAGGCTCAGCACCGCATCTCCTAGCCACGCCTTGTCCCGTCGGGATCCCTCGTCCAACTGGGCCACCTGCTGTCTGACGGTCGAAGAAAACTGGGATCCGGGCACCATGGGCAGCACTTAGAAGGAGCAGCAAGGGTAGCAGAGCTTCCCTGCCTCATTCTACTAAGATGGGGTCTGGCCCACCCTCAGCGGGTAAAGGGGCGGAGTTGGCTGTTTTGAGGATCTCAGTGCATGTTGTTGGAGCTTACCCCAGAAGAGTGCGAGGCGGTGATCCCGCTGGTGCCGACGCGGCTCCAGTACGCAGCTTACTGGAGCGATGCCCTCAAGAGCGTAGGCCGGATCATTACAGCTATTTTGGTGGGCGTAGCGCTGCTGGTGCTGTCTCGCGCTTTTGGCGAGGGATCCTTCTTGGGGGCAGTCTCCTTTCTGGGGGGGTTTCTCTCGTTGCTCTACCCTTTCCTCTGGGGGCCCCTCTACACCATCTCCCGCCGGCAGCTAGCCTTTCGCGAGATCCCTTACGGAGGGCTCTTTTTTGGCCAGGTGTTGAGCACCCGCCGCTACGAGGTGGTGGTGGAAGAGCGGGAAAAGGTGGATGAAGAGGGGCAACTCTATATTGAAGAAGTGCGCGAGCGCCAGTTTGAGATGGAAATTGGCGATGAAACAGGAGTTCTCTACCGAGTGCGGGCCAGGGACGATCCCCGCTACCGGCGAATTGTTAAAAAGCAATCGGTGCTGGCGCTG
>NZ_JANSHG010000294.1:0-1394 GCF_047461555.1 Synechococcus sp. WC101 | reverse complement strand
CCCCAGATCCCGGTGAGATCGGCAATTTGGATCCCCAGGGGCCAGTCAAAGAGCAGGGATCCCCAATGAAAGGGGATCGGCCACCAGAGCAGGCCCAGCAGCCCATCCAGGCCTGTCCAGACCGTGGCCAGGCCCAGGGGACGTGCCCAGGGGGGGAGGGGCCGGCTTAGCGCCAAGCTCAAGACCGTGGCTGTTGTGAAAAACAGAGGGATCAGGGGAGCCACCACTGCTCCTCCCAGGATCTCCCAGGCGCTGAGCACTTGAAGCGAGAAGGGATCCACCCAGAAGGCGTACAGGCACACGCAAAACCAGAGGCCATAGGCCAAACGCCACTGCCTCCAACCCTGTTGCTGTTCGCAAAGGTAAAACAGAGGCGCTAGGCCCAGCAGCGCTCCCGGAAACCAGTGCAGCCAGCGGTTGGGGGATCCCAAACACAGCAGCAAAACGGCCAGCCCCGCCAGCCAGCGGGATCTCCACTCTGGGCGAAGCGGTGGGAGCAAAGCCGGGTGTTGAGGGAAGGAGGGCAGCTCTAGGGCCATTGGCAATGCAGGGGAATCCTCTGAGTGCTGCGGGCAGCCGCAAGAGCCGGCCTTGCTCGCATCCCATCATCTTTACAGAGCCTGCTGAGGCCTGCAAACGATCCCAGCGGCCCTAGCGCGGATACCACCGCTTTTGCCAGGCCCGCATTTGCTCAATCTCCGCTTGCTGGGTAGTGACAATGGCTGTTGCCAGTTGCCGAATCTCGGGGCACTTGGATTTTTCCAGAGCCTCTCTAGCCATGACCAGGGCTCCTTCGTGGTGCTGGATCATTGCTTGCAGGAAGCGCAGATCGAACTCAGGGTCAGCGGCTCCCAGGTCGGTATCCATGCGCATAGCCGAGATCATTTCTGGAGTCATGGCCATCTGGTGGCCCATCTCTTCATGCCACATGACGGGCTCCTGGGGAGCTAGCGGGTACCAGCTCAGCCGCCAGTCTTGCATCTGCTTGATTTCTTGGCTTTGGGCGACCCCAATGGCCCTGGCCAACTGACGAATTTCCCGCCGCCGGGATTTTTGCAGGGCTTCTGTGGCCATGCTCACCGCTCCCTCGTGGTGGAGGATCATCGCATCCAGAAACCGCAGTTCGAAGGATTCGTCGGCAGGGCCTAGGCCTAGCCGATGAGCTCTCTGGATTGAGAGCCCCCCCTTGTTCTCATGAGCAGTTGCCTCTAGCCCCAGCTCCCTGGCAAGCCAGGGATTGCCCAGGACAAACCCACCAGCCAGGATGAGAGCACAGACAGTCAGGCGCATCGCCACTTCTCTCCGAGGACAACAGGTCAATATCCTACGCCTTCCAGCCCCCTCTGGAGTCAAACCCTTTGGCGATCCTGGCGCCAGAGTGGGATCCCTTAGCT
>NZ_JANSHG010000293.1:0-1399 GCF_047461555.1 Synechococcus sp. WC101 | reverse complement strand
AGGCCCTGGCCCTTTCACTGTTTTTGCGCCCACCGATGCGGCTTTTGCCAAGTTGCCCCCCGGCACCATCACCACCCTAGTGCAAAACATCCCCCAATTGACTCGCATTTTGTGTTACCACGTGGTGCCCGGTCGTCTGAAAAAGGCGGATTTGGCCAAGTACCAGCGTGTAGGCTCGGTAGAGGGATCCCCCATCGATTTGTTTATCGAGGGGGACGTGTTTGAGGTGAACAATGCCACCGTTATCCAGGCGGATATCGAGGCGGACAACGGCATCATTCACGTCATCGACACCGTGATCCTGATGCGCCCCCACTGGTTCTGGCCGATCATGCTCTCGGGAGAAACAGGGAAAAGCGAGGGCCAAAGCTTGGCTAGCGACCGCAGAGTCGATACACCGGCAAGGTGAAATGAAAACTGCTGCCCTTGCCCAGGATCGATTCCACCCAAATCTGGCCATAGTGGGCGCGCACGATGCGACGGCAAAGGGAAAGGCCAATGCCATAGCCTTCCTGCTGTTGGTCGCGGGATAGGCGCACCGCATCGGAGAAGATGTTCTCTTGCTCGGCTTCCGGGATCCCAGGGCCGGTGTCGCTGACGGTCACCTGTACCTTTTGGCTGGTGCGGTGGAGGATGTTGAGGCGGATGGATCCCCCGGCGGGAGTGTACTTGATGGCATTGTCCAACAGGTTGAAAATAACCTGGCGGATCTTGTCGGGATCCACGTGAACTGTGGGCAGATCCACCGGAATATCGGCTTGAAACTGCAATTGCTTGGCTTGGATGCGAGGCAGTAGCTCCTCGATCACTGGCTGGCATAGGCTGGCCAACTGAGTTTCCACGGCTCGAATCCGCAGCTCCGAGGCACTGCCACGGGCCGACTCGAGAATATCGGTGATCATGCTGTCCATCTTGCGCAATTGCTGGCGGGCATGCTCGAACAACTGCCGCTCCACCGCCTTGTCCAGGGATCCTTCTCGCCCTTGCTGTAGGGTTTCGACCGCCAGGGCTGTAGCCGTCAGGGGGCTGCGCAAATCGTGCACCAGCATGGCCAGAACGCGGTCTTTGAAGTCCAACTGCTCCCGCAGTTGGGCGCGCTCCTGGCGCAGCGAAAACACCTCTTCCGACATTTGCAACAACGCCTCGGTGGTCGGGGGAGGAGCAGGATCTTGACCCGCCTCTTCCTGGTAGGAAACCAAAGCCGCCTGACCCTGCCAGCGGGGCCACCACACTTCCAACTGCGTCGCCAGATCTTCGCCCGCCAAGACCTGAGCCGGCAGGGGTTCTGCTTTCACCAAGGCTGGCGTCACCACCAACTTGTAGTGCTCTGCTAGGTAGGGGTGCTCCTCCAGCGGTACCACCTTCAGATGGGCAGGATGCTGGCCCGGCAGCCCCTGGA
>NZ_JANSHG010000292.1:0-1400 GCF_047461555.1 Synechococcus sp. WC101 | reverse complement strand
GAACCACATCTTTGCGAGTGATAAAGCCACTAATTTTGGCTTCCGTTTGAAAGTTGCGGCCAATGATGGAGATGCGGTCGTTGGGGATACCGCGGTTGAGCAGGCGCTGGATGCACTCTTGGACTTTGGCTTCTTCTTTGAAAACGGCAGAGACGCACTTTTTGGGGGCTTGGGCGAAGGTATTCATGAAAAAGGCTCCTGTGAAAGTTTTGACCCAAAAGGCTAAGGGAGGTTTTTTGGCAAACTTTTCCCCTCTTTGCCTATGCCGCCTATTATCTCCCTCTGTCGCCCAAGCGGGAGTCGAGGGATCGCGAAACTCCTGGAGCGATCTCCGTACTGAGGAGGCCTGCCCAAGCGCCCCGCGCCGCTGGCCTTCACCCCCAGCCCCTCTCCCAGAGGGAGAGGGGAGTTGGGAATCGAGGGATCTCACGGCCTAGAGGGATCCAAGACCCTGCCTCAAGCCGCGGCAGACCCCACTCAAAAAGGCAAGATCTAGGGTCTCGAGGGTGTCGCTCAGCTTGTGGTAGTGGGGGTTGCGCAAAAAGGCGGTGTCGGTCACCATAGCCGCAGGGTAGCCCGCATCCCAAAAGGGGGAGTGGTCGCTGAGGCGGGTAACCGGCAGGAACAAACCCCGCTGGCCGGCTGGCAGCCAGCAACACGGGATCCCCACCTGCTGAAAACCGCGCTGCAGCCTAAGCAGATCCCCCAGGGCGGGCCAGTTGCCAATGAGACCGATGTAATCTCCCCGGTCGGGGTAGAGCCGCTCCAGGCCGGCGGGGTAGCGCTGGGATCCGGGGGTGGGATCCCGGTAGCCCAGCATCTCCAGAGAGAGCATCAGCCGCAGGGGTTGGCGCTGTTGTCTGAGAAAGCGGGCGTAGGCTTTGCTCCCTAGCAGGCCCCGCTCTTCTAGGTCGAAGGCCACTAGCCACAGGGGGGAAGGGGCGGGCTCGGCGGCAAAATGGCGGGCCAACTCCAGCAACACCGCCACGCCGCTGGCGTTGTCGTCGGCGCCGGGGGTAGCAGGCGCGGCGTCGAAGTGGGCCCCGATTAAAATGGGCCTGCGGCCAGGCTGGGATCCCGGCAATTTCAAGATCCAGTTGCGGTGCTGGCAGCCATTGGCCTCAAAGGGGAAGGGCTCCACCGGGCCGCACTCGGAAAGCTGTTTTTGGACATACTGCTCCACCTGCCGATGGCCCAAAGGCGACCAGTCGGGATCGCGGGGCTGAGCTACTTGCTGCAGGTGCTCCCGGAGGCGCTGTTGCAGATTGGGCTCTCGGGTCACTTTTCTTGTCCGGCGAGGGCTTGAGCGTGGACTTGGCGAGCCAGCTCCAGAGTAAAGTGGCTGTGGGATCCCGCCCTTCCCGCCAACACCTGAAACGGCAGCCCAGGCTCCCCTAGGT
>NZ_JANSHG010000291.1:0-1459 GCF_047461555.1 Synechococcus sp. WC101 | reverse complement strand
TTCTCATACTTGCTGCGCAGCCGCTTTAGCTCTTGGATGGCGCTCTCGGTCAAGGTGATCATGGCGGGAAAGCTGACACTTACTTTTATCCTAACAGGGGTTTTGGGCCGCCTTTTCCCCTCGCGCGGCAGGAACAGTTGATAAGCTAGGGATCCCGTTTCCTCAAGCCTAACGTTCTGCCCTTGTGACGGATCCCAACGCCATTCGTGTTACCTTTCTGGGCACCAGCTCCGGCATGCCCACCCGCCAGCGCAATGTCTCGGGCGTGGCGGTGCAGTTTCCGCAGCGGTCAGAATGGTGGCTGTTTGACTGTGGCGAGGGCACCCAACACCAACTGCTGCGGCTAGACGAGCTGCGCCCCAGCCAGTTGCGCCGCATTTTCATCACCCACATGCACGGGGATCACATCTACGGCCTGCCAGGGCTGTTGGCCTCCTGCGGCCTGGGCAGCACCCCCCAACACATCGACATCTATGGCCCCCCCGGCCTGGAAGAGTACCTGAAGACGGTGCTGCGCTACAGCGAGAGCCGAATTCCCTATTCCTTCCGGGTTCACACCGTCGAAACAGGGCTCATTCTTCAGGATCCCGAGTACTGGGTCTTCTGCGCCCCCCTGGATCACCGGGTGCCCGCCTTCGGCTACCGCGTGGTGGAGCAAGACCGGCCCGGCACCTTCGACGTGGCCAAAGCCCAGGCAGACGGGATCCCGCCCGGCCCTCTCTACGGGCAGCTCAAGGCCGGCCAATCCATCCTCTGGCAAGGCCGCTGGTTCCACGGGCGAGATTACGTAGGGGCTCCGATCCCAGGGCGCAAGTTCTCCTACTGCACCGACACCATCTTCTGCCGCAACGCCGTCGATCTCTCTCGCGCCGCCGATCTGGTCATCCACGAGGCCACCTACGCCGAAGCGGATCGGGAGCTAGCCGAGCGCGCCAAGCACTCCACCGCCGCCATGGCCGCGCGGGTGGCCGCCGAAGCCAAGGCCCAGACCCTCATCCTCACCCACTTCAGCCCTCGCTACACCTCAGAGGGCCCTATCACTTTGGAAGACCTGCTGGCCGAAGCCCGGGCCATTTTTCCCAACACCATCCTGGCCCGGGATCGGATGACCTACGAGATCCCGCGCCGCAGCCCCGCTCCCCTGCCGGTGGGAGTCTAGACCTGCCTTGCTAGCTAGAATGATAGGACCGACAGCCTCAACCTGCGATGACGGATCCCAGACCCTATCCCGAACGGCCCAAAACCGAGCAACTGGAGCAAAACGCCAGCGAGTGGCAGGCCTTCAGCGCCTTGCCCCCCGCCACCTCTCTGCCTCCTGTGCAAGCCGAGCGACCGGCTTCTCAAGCAGCCAGCGTCCCCCAGGCTGAGGAAACCCTGCCCAAACTGGCCCCCTGGGGCAAACGGATCGGAGCCTTTGCCCTGGATTTTGGGCTGGGGCTGGGGGTCTCCTACCTGGCGC
>NZ_JANSHG010000290.1:0-1471 GCF_047461555.1 Synechococcus sp. WC101 | reverse complement strand
AGGGCTAGATGGACGGCACCTGATCGAGATTGGGGTTAACTGCTCCCTTAAGCAGCTTTTGGAGCATGGCTTTTTCCATGCTGACCCCCATCCGGGCAACCTCTTGGCCATGCACGACGGGCGGCTGGCCTACATCGACTTTGGCATGATGAGCACCATCCAGCCCCACCAGCGCTACGGCCTGATCAAGGCCATCGTCCACTTGGTGAACCGGGATTTTGTTGCCTTGGCGCAGGACTACGTGGATCTGGAGTTCCTGGATCCCGATACGGATCTCACCCCCATCATTCCCGCTTTGGAAGCTGTCTTTGCCGAGGCCCTGGGCAGCTCCGTGGCCGAGCTGAACTTCAAAAGCATCACGGATAAGCTCTCGGGGGTGATGTACGATTTTCCCTTCCGCGTGCCTGCCTACTACGCCCTGATCATCCGCTCTTTGCTCACCCTGGAGGGGATCGCCATCAGTTTGGATCCCAATTTCAAGGTGTTGAGCGTGGCCTATCCCTATGTGGCCCAGCGGCTGCTCACCGACCCGGCTCCAGAGCTACGCGCCGCCCTGCGGGAGCTGCTGTTTAACCAGGGGCAATTCCGCTGGAACCGCTTGGAGAACCTGCTGCGCAACGCCGCCAACAGCGAAGACTTTGACCTGCAGGGATCCCTGGAAAAGGCCGTCGATTTTATCTTTTCCGAGCGGGGGGCTTTCTTGCGGGAGCGGCTGGTGGATGTGCTGTTCTCCAGCTCGGGGAACGGCACCTCAGACGGCTTGGCTCATTTGCAACGTCTGTGGGAACTCCTCAGCCGCAACCCGACCTTTCAGCCGCTGCAGCTTCTGCCCATCGTCGCCAAGATAGCCACCAAGCCGGAAGCCCAGCAACTGGGCCGGCAATTGGCCTCCCGCTGGTTGCAACGCTCGGCAGCCCGGCTTATCCGCGACCTATTGTTGTCGGAGGATGAGAAAAAGCCCGTAAACGGGCACAACGGGAGCCCTGGGCCGATGAAAGCTGCAAAACCTGCTGCTGCCTGACCTTCCCCTTGCGCTGAACAGACCAGAACCTTTCTGCTCTGCGGGGCAACAAGACCAGCCTCCGGGAAAAAGCTTTGGGTTGCCCCGCGAGTGTCGGCCACTAACTAAGAAGAGCAAGCCGGGAAAATCCCAACGACATCCTTATGTTGAGAGAAGCAGGCAGAAGGAACTTTCCCGGCTGAACCCAATGGCGCAGTCTCTTCAGCGTAGTTCAGGTCTGCCCCGACGAGAGTCTACCTCTCCTAGCTGGCGCTCTCGTCTTTGGGGCTGACGGCATTGAGGGCTAGCGTCATCCACTCAGAAAATTCATCGCGGCGGAAAACCTGGGGGCAGGAGCGCGGGCCAAAACGCAGCAGGCTGGGCATGCCGTACTCCTTGAGGCGGTTCTGCAGCCAGGTGCCAACGCCGGTTTTGCCGTCGTTGGGCATTTCGGTTTGGAAGTCGCTGTAC
>NZ_JANSHG010000289.1:0-1491 GCF_047461555.1 Synechococcus sp. WC101 | reverse complement strand
TCCTGGTTTACCAGTCCGTTGAAGCAGCAACTCCGAGAAGTGATTCTCGGAAGCTCCCGTCTACAGCCCGTCAGGGCCTAGCGGGAGAGGATGTCACCTTGGCCGCCCGCGCCGGGGCAGGAGCTAGCTTACAGACAGGGAGTAATCTGACCTCTGTTGGCAGGCGTCGCTTCCTCCCCACGGCTAGCCGCGCTGCGTTTTTCTAAGGAGGGGGAGGCAAGCTCTGTAGAACGCTGTGAACCACCGCTGCCGAGTTGAGAGCCGCTGTCTGAAAAAAAGTTAGGAAATCGGTATCGCTCCCTATGTCGCTAACCGATCGGACCAGCAGACAAGGGATCCCAGCTTCTTGCGCCACCCGTACCACCGCCGCTCCTTCCATTTCCACGACCAGGGCTCCGGTGCGCTCGCGAATTTGATGCCGGAGCTTGGCGTCGGCCACAAATACATCGCCCGTGGCCACCAGGCCTTGGTGGATGACCGGCTGCCGCCCCTGCAGCGGGTGAAGAGGGATCCGCTCCCCTTGGGCCACGATCAGGTCGTAAAGGGCACTATCGGCCTCCGCTAGAGGATGGCGCAACTCAGGGATAAAGTCGATCCCCAAGACAAAGCCTTCGGGCCGTCCGGTGCCGAAATCGTGCTCGATGGCGGCATGGGCCAGCACCACATCCCCCATCTGCAGGTGATCGGCCAAGGCGCCGGCCACGCCGGTAAAGATAATGCCCCGCAAAGGGAAGTGGGCCACCAACAGGGCTGCCGTAGTTGCCGCTCGCACCTTGCCCACCCCCCCTTGAACTACCACCACCGGCTGTCCGGCCAGGGATCCCCGATGGAACTGCCGCCCCAGATGGGTATGGACAGAGTTGATCTCCATTGCTTGGGTGAGCATGGCCACTTCTTCCGGCAGGGCCCCCAAAATGCCGACAGCCTTTTGGGAGGGGTGGGATGGAGTTTCCATAGGGCTTCCCTTAGGTTTTTGAGAATCCTCAGGTTTGAGAGGCGGGCGGGATCCGCTGTCCCCACAGGCCTGGCCATTTGGTGACTTTGAGATCTCCCAGCACCTGCACCTGACAGGCCAAGCGCAGCCCGTTGCCGTCCTGGGCCGCCGCCGTGGACGGGAGTTGGTGGGGTGGCAAAGACAGGCGGGCCCGTTCTCGCCAGCCCATAGGGGAAACAGCCCCTTCGATTTGTACGGCACAGGTGCCCAGACCGCGGCAGTTGAGGATAGGAGCCGGCGGGTTGTAGAGCGGGATCCCGGCTTGCAGCAGCACCTGGCGCAGGTTGGCGCCCGCCTCATAAGCGAGGGTGCGTCCTTGAACGTCAGGCTGGGGCATAGGTAACCTTCCCAACCGCGAACAGTTCTATTCTGGCCTGAGCCGGATCCGGCAGCATGGCAGGTAGGTGGCAGGGCTAGGCAGTATAGTTAAGGTGGTTAGACAGGGAGTAGGGGAAAGACCATGGTCTACAGCGAGCCGCTCATCGACCGTTCTCCAG
>NZ_JANSHG010000288.1:0-1519 GCF_047461555.1 Synechococcus sp. WC101 | reverse complement strand
CTTCTCCACCAACTCTGAGATCCGTCTGGCCCAGTATCAGCGGGCCTACTCCCCCTGGGGGCTGAGGTGGGCCAAGGTGATTGTGCGCGGCAAGATTCGCAACCAACGGGCAATTCTACAACTGCACAACCGGGCTACCCGCGGCCAAATTGCCCCCTTACAGGAGGGTATTGATGTTATCGCCGCCTACCTGCAAAAGTTGGATCGCTCCACCACTCCTCCGGATCGAGAAGCGCTGATGGGCCTGGAGGGCATTTGCGCCCGCACCTACTACCAATCCCTGCAACATTGCTTTCCGCCTGAGTGGAACTTCACTGGCCGCAACCGACAGCCGCCGCTCGACCCGATCAACGCTCTGCTCAGTTGGGGCTACGGGGTGCTGCTGGCCCGCGTGTTCTCGGCAGTGGTGATGGCCGGGTTGGATCCCTATCTCGGCTTTTTCCACGCCAACTTGCCCTACCGCCCCAACCTGGTGCTGGACATGATGGAGGAGTTTCGACCCTTAGTGGTGGATTGGGCTGTGCTCCAGCTTGTCAAGGCTGGCCTGCTCACGCCGGAAGACTTTGAGCCGTCGCCGGATGGGACAGGCATATGGCTGGGATCCCTGGCCAAAAAACTGTTTTTGGGAGAGCTGGAACGCCGCTTCCGCGAGCCATTGCTCTATCCTCCCCAATCTCGCCGCCTGCCCCTTAGTCAAATTGTGCTGGAGCAAGCCCGCCGGCTGAGCCGTTGCCTGGTGAGCGGTGACCTAGACTATGAGCCCATAGAGCTGCGCTGATGCTGTGGTTGGTTTGCTACGACGTGGTGGACGATAAGCGGCGACAACAGTTGGCCAAGCAGTTGGAACAGTGTTGCCAGCGGGTGCAATACTCCGTGTTCGAATGCCCACTGGACACTGCAGAGTTGGAAAACAAGCTGGAACAGTCGTGGTTGCCCCTGCTGAATCTCAAGGAAGACAGTCTGCGGGCCTACCCTTTGGATGCCGCGGCCAAGAAGCAGGCCAAAGTCTTCGGGGGGCCTCCCCCCTATGAGCCGCCGGACTACCTGATCTTCTGAGGCTCTCCACCGGGCCGAAATTGTAAAGTTTTGTGCGCGATCTGTCGGGGTGAGCCATCACCAGCCTGACTCTGCCGGCACAAGATTTTAAGGGAAACTTTAGATCTTTTGCCCCGATTGGCCCAAAAACGTGACATAATGGCCGTAGCAAGTTCAATTTCCCCGCTTGCGCTTGGCCGCGAGGACAATGTTAATATCTGTGTCGAGGAATCTCCGTACTCCCTCGCGAACGCACCTTGAAAACCTCATGAATTCAGGCTTTTCCGAGGGTAGGGTTGATCCCTACCTTTTCCCCGCAAGGGGACGGAAACAGCGGAACCCCCAGTCGTTGTCCACTTCTGAGAGTTCCTGTTGATCCCTACCTTTTCCCCGCAAGGGGACGGAAACCAAGGTGGACCGGGTTTTACCGGTCCCATCCAACACAAAGTTGATCCCTACCTTTTCCCCGCAAGGGGACGGAAAC
>NZ_JANSHG010000287.1:0-1533 GCF_047461555.1 Synechococcus sp. WC101 | reverse complement strand
CCCCCTTGGGCAGGTAGGCAAACTCCCGTAGAGGTGTCACCATTGGATCCTCTGTTACTTTGGAAGGCAGGCGACCTAGCGCCACCTGGTGGTAGTTCAGCTCGTGGCG
Organism: Synechococcus sp. WC101; assembly: GCF_047461555.1. Taxonomy (NCBI): domain Bacteria; kingdom Bacillati; phylum Cyanobacteriota; class Cyanophyceae; order Synechococcales; family Synechococcaceae; genus Synechococcus; species Synechococcus sp. WC101. The sequence goes on along the minus strand of NZ_JANSHG010000287.1, from coordinate 1,424 downwards.
GTCGTAGGTGGCCAGTTCATAGTCTTCGGTAACCGAGAGGCAGTTGGTGGGGCAAAACTCCACGCAATTGGCGCAGAAAATGCACACCCCAAAATCGATGCTGTAACTGTAGAGCTCTTTCTTCTTCAGCTCGGTGTTGTAGACCCAGTCCACCACCGGCAGGTCGATGGGGCAAACCCGAACACAGATCTCGCAGGCAATGCACTTATCGAACTCAAAGTGAATGCGTCCCCGAAAGCGCTCAGAGGGGATCAGCTTCTCAAAGGGATACTGGACAGTTACAGGCCGGCGGTTCATATGGTCGAAGACCACTCCCATCCCCTGACCGATGTACTTGGCTGCTTTGAAGGCATCGCTTACGTATTCGCCAACGCGCTTGAGAAAAGTCATGGCCTGTCCTCTCCCTCTCTCGCTTTCTTTACTTTTCATTCAACCCCCGAAAACGCTCGGGAAGGCAAGTTTCAAAGCCGCCGTCAACAGCAAATTCACAAACGAGACGGGCAGCAGAAATTTCCACCCCAAGTCCAAGAGCTGGTCAATGCGCACCCGCGGCAGGGTCCAGCGCAAGAGGATGGCCAAAAACACAAAGATAAAAGCCTTGACCATCGTCATGAGAATGCCCAACACCGCCGCGCCGATCTGCAAAAAGGGGTTGTCCAACGGGATCCCGAGCCAGGCGGCAATTGTTTCCACCGGCACCACAAACGACCAGCCGCCCAAGTACAACACCGCCGCAATGAGAGAGGCCAGCAGCAAGTTGGCGTAGGATCCCAGGTAAAACAGGGCAAATTTCATGCCGGAGTACTCCGTCTGGTAGCCGGCCACCAGCTCCTCTTCGGCTTCCGGCAAATCAAAGGGGATCCGTTCGGTTTCCGCCAGCGCCGAGATCAGGAAAATGACAAAGCCAATCGGCTGCCGCCACACGTTCCAACTGAGGATCCCCAGCCCACTCTGCTGCTCCACGATCCCCACGGTGTCCAGGCCGTTGCTCATCAGCACCACCGCCAGCACCGACAAGGCCAAGGGCAGTTCGTAGCTAATTGACTGGGCCGCCGCCCGCAGCCCCCCCAGCAGAGAATACTTGTTGTTGGAGCCGTAGCCCGACATCAACAGGCCGATGGGCTGCACGCTGGAGGTGGCGATCAAGAAAAACACCCCGATGGCGATGTTGGAGATCAATAGGTTCTGGCCGAAGGGAACCACCAGATAACACAAAAAGACCGGCAGGAAAACCAGGATCGGCCCCAGCGTGAACAAAACTGGGTCGGCCAAGCTGGGCAGCACATCTTCCTTCGTCAAGAGCTTGATGCCATCGGCAATCGGGATCAGTACCCCCTGTGGCCCGGCCATGTTGGGGCCAATCCGCTGCTGGGCAGCCGCCGAGATCTTCCGCTCTAGCCAGGTCATGACCATCACTCCTAAGG
>NZ_JANSHG010000286.1:0-1551 GCF_047461555.1 Synechococcus sp. WC101 | reverse complement strand
GAGCACTATGACGGCCTTGACCCCTTCCCGGATGCGCCGGCTGATCTCCTCCTTGGTCAACCTCTTGAGCTCCTCTCGGTCCATTCCGCCCTCCATGCTTAACCCACAAAATACGCGACACTACCAACTTTGCCCCTTACGGGCAGGCGATCTACCCTGCTCCCGACGACAAGCCTTTCGACAGCTAAGATGCCCAGTTGGTTTTGAATCAGGGCCAGCCCCGCTTCTACTTGATGCGCCTGCCCCGCCGCGGCCTCAAGTTTAGCCAGATAACCCACCACACCCGCTGCACCCAGTGTCTGGGATCCCTGCACGGCAAGGAGTGGTTTATCGCCGTCGCGCCGCCCGCCGACGAGCTGCAAGTGGACGAGATTCAGGCTTTTCGGGTGCCCGGCGATCGCTTTATCAAACTGGAGATGGGCACCTGGCATGCCGGCCCCTACTTCGACCACGAGGAGTTCATCGATTTCTATAATCTGGAGCTGGCCGACACCAACCTCACCGACCACGAGACGATCAACCTGCTCCAGACCTACAACCTGGAGTTTCAGATCGTCCCCTGAAGACGGATCCCTGCAGTCTCGGCAAAAAAATCGATGTAGTCTTTACGCTTGAGCGCGGAAAGAGGTGCGGGGATCCGCAGCTACGCTATAGGAAGGGGCAGAGGCTGAACTCAGGTTCTAGCCCTAGAGGATCCGGCTGAGTTGGGTGAGCATTTCTTGACTGGGGTTCGAGTTCTGCCCTTGCCGACAGAAGTCTCGGCACAGCAACTTGTTGGGCCAGGTGATAGAACAGGGTCAAACCTGGCAGCGTTTTGGAGGTTTGTTGCGATGGCCGCACTCCAACTCAACAAGGTGAGCCGCCAGCTCTTGGGGGCTCTGGCCCTGTTCCTGTGCCTGGGACTGTTGTCTGCCTGCGACGAGGGTAGCAGCAGCACCGTCAGTCCCCCCAGCCTCACGCCCACTCCCACCCCCGCTGGTCGGTAAGCCCACAGGATCTTGCATGCCTTGGCAGCGGCTGCCCAGTTTGCAGCAAGTCTGGGCAGGGATGGTTTTGAGTCTGCTCTGCCTTTTTCTGTTGGCAGCCTGCGGCGGTGGGGAGGGATCCCTTACTGCGGTGGGGCCCCCTCCGGCAGGGGAGCTGCCCATCGCCGGTTTCTTGTGCCAGTTGGATCGCCAGACCCGCAGCTTTGCCGGCCCCATCTATGCCGAGCAGCCTCAGGCTGCCACCTGCAATCCCGGTCGCCTCACCCCGGCAGCAGCCCAAAAGATGATGGATCGGCTCAACTTTCTGCGGCTGTTGCACGAGTTGCCGTCGGTGAAGCTCAATCCCGAATTCTTGGAGGCCGCTCAGCAGGCGGCCCTGATGCAGGTGGCCAATGGCGCCCTCAGCCACCAGCCGCCCCCTTCTTGGCGCTGCTTTACCCCTGCTGGAGAGGCGGGATCCCGCTTCAGCAACCTGGCGGTTGGGCCCATCCTAGAGCTGAACGGCCCCGATCCAGGCCGGGTGTTGGCGCGGCAGGTGGACATCTATTTTGCCGAGCCAGGTCGA
>NZ_JANSHG010000285.1:0-1562 GCF_047461555.1 Synechococcus sp. WC101 | reverse complement strand
ACCGTGCATGGATTTCGCGGTCGCTCAGAGACTGAAGCTGAAGAGCGTTGGTTATCTTCTCTGGCGTGTTTTGGTTGGCAGGCCTGGGCAAAGGCATCCAAAGTTGCATCCAGCTTTGTGGCTTGCGAGGCAGATACCTTGAGCTTGCAGAAGATAGTCAGGACTTGGGTCATGCTGGTTATATTAGGCGCTATCGCTCCCCACCGTATAGACGGTGGGGTGTCCCGCGCATTCAGATGAAGGCTGCTGGCCGGACAGGCGCTAGATTGGCTGATTAACCATGGATACTCGCCTAATCAACATCGGCTTTGGCAATATCGTCGCCGCCGGGCGCGTTATCGCCATTGTCAGTCCTGAGTCAGCTCCCATCAAACGCATCATTAGCGACGCCCGCGAAAGAGGCCAGTTGGTGGACGCGACCTACGGTCGCCGCACCCGCGCCGTAATCATCACCGATTCCGGGCACGTCATCCTCTCGGCCATTCAGCCGGAAACCGTTGCCAACCGCTTCCTTACTGCCAAAGTCGGTGCGCCGGAGGAACCTGAGTAAGGGCCTCACAAGCAGCCTGCGAGGCCGAGAGTGAGATATCCTAAAACAAACCAAACCAGCCAACTGTCCAGTCGTCCTTTGTCGCTCTCCGCCTATGGCAGTTTCTTCCACTACGCTCTCCTCGCCAACTCCCCCTGAGTGCCTGCAGCAACAGGAAGCCCCTCGGCCTCCTGCCACTCGCGGTCGCCTGGTGGTTTTGACAGGGCCCAGTGGGGTGGGCAAAGGCACTCTGGTCAGCCAATTGCGCCAGCGCCACCCTGAGCTGTACTTTTCTGTCTCGGTAACCACCCGCCCCCCCCGCCCTGGGGAACAGGAAGGCGTCAACTACTACTTCCGCACTCGCGAGGAGTTCCTCAACCTGATTGAAGCCGATGAGTTGTTGGAATGGGCCCAGTACGCAGGTAACTTTTACGGCACTCCCCGCGAGATCGTGTTCCAAAAACTCAGCCAGGGTCAGGATGTGCTTCTGGAAATTGAACTGGCCGGGGCCCGCCAGGTGAGACAACAGTGTCCCGATGCCATTCGCATCTTCCTGTCTCCTCCCTCGCTAGAAGAGCTCGAACGCCGCATTCGCGAACGCGGACAAGACTCTGAAGCCAGCATCCAACGCCGTCTGCAACAGGCTCGCAAAGAATTGGATGCCAAAGACGAATTCGACTACGTGATCGTCAACGACAATCTAGAGCAGGCTCTACAGGAGCTGGAAGCCTTGCTTTATCCTCCCTCTCCAGGGAAGGGGCAATCCTAGGAGCTCTGCGACTCTACGCGCTTTTTTCCGAGAGCTCGCGTCTTTTTCTTAACTAAAAAACGGCGACACAAGCCTCGGCATCCACGCCAAGTGCTTTTTGACACTCCCCCGACTCAAGTCGGGGAATTCTCACGCAGTCCACAACCGGAATCGCGAAGGCGCTGTCAAGACGCCCCTACACACAAAGGGATAGCTTGGTAGCCCCGCACTTGAGTGCGGGGCGGAAAAGCCCGCTAGCCACTTTAGTCGCTTACCCATGATGGG
>NZ_JANSHG010000284.1:0-1565 GCF_047461555.1 Synechococcus sp. WC101 | reverse complement strand
GGCAAAAGCCTGCCCGTCGGCGGTGTTGACCGTGATGGCATTGCTGATGGCGTTGGCCGAGTTGGGGTCATTGGTAAACTCCCAAACGCGGGTGAGCACGCTGTAGGTGATCGGCGTCTCGATCCCCGGGATCCGGAAGATGACCCCCGGCAACTCTACCCGCCCCTTTTGCAACCCGAAAAAGGTATTGAACACCACGGTGGCCTGTCCAGGCAAGGTGACGTACAGGCAAGAGCGGAGCGTCCCCAAAACTGCCAAGAGGGCGATCCCGCCCAAAGTTAGCCAACCGGCTCTAATTCCGGGTGTTTCTCCTGTTGGATACATGGTGGCTGTTCCCGTTTTAGGGTTGGTGAGAAGAACTGAGGAAACTGGGGCCAAGCTATTTCTATTGAGGTTATCTATTTGGTTATCAAAGTTTCCAGACGGGATCCCAGCACCGCGGCCTTCACTACCTCCAAGTACTGGGGATTTTGGGTGAGGGCCTGTGCTTTGGCTCGCAATTGACCGGCTTCTGCCTCAGCTTGAGAAATGATGGCGCGGGCATCTTGGCGCGCCTGCTCGATCTCAAATTGTTTTTGCGCCAGTTGGTTTTCGGCGATGGTCTTTGCTTCAATAGCGGCTACAAAATCGGGATCGAAATCCACATCTCGCAGCAGAAAGTCCAAAACTTCGATGCCGTATTCCTTCAGCAAAAGGGCCACTCGCTCGCGAATTTGTCCTTGAAGCAGCGGGCGCTCGGTGGAATAGAGAGCTTGGGCGGAAAAGCCGCTGGTCTCATTCAAGATGACCGACCGGACAATGGGGGCAATGCGATCCAAGTAGTTCTCTCCCAGTTGGGTATAGACCTTGGGAGGATCCACAATGCGAAATTGCAGCGTCGCTTCAGCCGCAATCTGCTGCCCATCCTGAGAGAGGGCCAGCAGCCGCGGCGCGTAGGCGTTTGGGTCGTCGTCCTTCCAGGTCAGAGCTTGGGTTTTCACATCAAAAATCACCGTCCGCGAGACAAAAGGCGGCACCCAATGCAGGCCTGGCTGCAGGGGCGTCGGGCTCACCCCCCCTCCCCAGGTAAACAGCACCATGTTCTCGCCGTTGCCCACCAAGCGCAGCGGCCTGCCCGCCGCCACCAGGACCAACACCGCTCCCGCCAGAGTAAGCTGGGGCAGCCAGCGGCTTACCTGCCTTGGCCACCTTTCCATTAGCAGCTGCCTCCCTTCTGCCCTTGCCAGTATTGTTGCCACCGCCTTCAGAGGGAGGCAGGATCTTTCGCCATCTTTTAAGCTTTCTGCCCGGCTTTCCTAGCCTCGGGCAAGTTGCAGAAGGACGAGAAAGCGGGAGCGCCAACGTCCCTGAATCTCGAAAAGTTCGCAAAAGTTCACTTCACAGTTTGCAAAGACTCAGGATAAGCCGGCGAAAAGAGAAGAAGATTAAAACATGATAAAAAAGATTTGGGTTGCCGTTCATGCTGCCTCCTCTCGATTACGAGCGGCGAGAGATCCAGGTGCCAACCTCCTGCATTGCCCTGGCAGCCCGGGCTCTAATCCGGCAGGGGGTATCCGTCTGCTGGC
>NZ_JANSHG010000283.1:0-1574 GCF_047461555.1 Synechococcus sp. WC101 | reverse complement strand
GCCCTCCGGTTGGCAAAGCGGTTCTTCATCCCAAGTAAGATAGGGAGCGTTTGCAATTCTTCTGCAATTTTTCCCTCTCCTACCAGAGTGTGCCATCCTGAGGATCTAGGCTGATCCAACGCGACCCCCAGCCTGTTGGCCTTACTCTCTGGGTGACTGCTTCATGTTGGATAACCTCACTGCCTACGTCTCGGAACATGCGGCCAAGCGTCGCTGGCGGGAACGCGCCTACAGCCGCTTTTTGCAGGATTGGCGGCGACAAGTGGTGCTGCTGCGCCGCCAACGGGCCGGTGAATTCGGCCAGCCGCTGGGGGATCCCTCCTGTATTTTCAGCGCCCAGTCGACCTGGTTGCGCTGTGCCGTCAACCCGCGAGGGCCCTGCCAGGGCTGCCCCCACTATTCCCCGCTTGCCTCTCCGCTGCCGGATCCTCACCCTGATGTGCTCGGTTAGTTCGCCGGATCCAAATCTGTTCAGACTCCCACTCATGCCAAAGGAAAACCGGCGGCGAAAGAAGGGATCCCATCCCCAGTCAACCTTCGACACTCCCCCTGCCGACCGGCTGGTTAAACGCCAAGGCAACGGCATAGCTGTTTCCCCGGAGCGCTGGGGACTCTGCGCAGTTCCCCAGCTCATCAGCCCAGAGCTCTGCCCGCACCAAAGTACGGGGCTACCAAGCTATCCCTCTGTGTCAAAATGAAAGAACGGTAACTCCATCGGCAAAGGTGAGATTCATGGCCCTTCACCTCTCGGCAGAGCACCTCCGCGCCATCCGCCAGCATGGCGAGCAAGCCTTTCCCTACGAGGGCTGCGGCATTTTGATCGGCGAGCTCAAGGGAGCGGACAAAATTGTCCATGAACTCTGGGCGGTGGCCAACACCTGGGATCAAGCCGAAAACCCCTTGGCAGACGGCGAATCCAGCCGCCGCCGCTTCTTGATCGACCCGGCGGATTTCAAGCGGGCCAACGACCATGCCGTGCGCAAAGGCCTGGGGATCCTGGGCACCTACCATTCCCACCCCAACCACGCGGCTGTTCCCTCCGAGTTCGATCGCCAGCACGCTTTTCCCTGGGGCTTTTCCTGTGTGATCGTCAGCGTGCGCGAGGGCAAAGCAGAGGAGGTGGCCAGTTGGGTTTTGGATGAGCAGGAGCAGCCCCAACGGGAGCCGATGCAGATTTGGGAAGACAAATCTCTGCCCTCGCTTGTGGCTCGGGCTGGCTAGAGAAGCTGACTGCTGTTTTCCCGCCAACCTTCCTTCCAAAAATGAGGCTTATGGCTGAGAAGCTTTGGGATCCCTGGTGGGCAATGACTGGGGTGAGGGTTGTCGGAAAAAGCGGTACTCTGAACTTGATGAGGTGACACTTGGAATAGTTCAGCTCAGAACCTCAAGGTGTAGATCAACCAGATCGCTAGAACCCTTCCCCGAACTCCCATGGCAACCAAAGTCTTGATTCCCTCCCCCTTGCGTCCCTACACCGACAACCTGGAAGCTGTCGAGATCGAGGGCAGCAATGTCGGCGAAGTGATGAGCAACCTGATCGCCCGCTATGGCGAGCTAAAGCGCCACCTCTACAC
>NZ_JANSHG010000282.1:0-1579 GCF_047461555.1 Synechococcus sp. WC101 | reverse complement strand
CCCTCTACCCCACCCTGCTGTTTGGCGGCAGCCCCCACCACCCCTACTCCCACATCACCGCCGGCCTCAAGGAGGTGCTCCGCTGGCTGGATTTGATCCGCTTTTTGCGGGTGGATGCCAGCTTCCACTTCATCCACGCTGCCGATGTGGCCGAGATGGTGGCCCATTGGGTGGCCCATCCGCCGGGGGGAGGGGATTGGGTGTTGGGCAACCCCCCCTTGTCGGTGGATGAATGCGTAGAGCAGGTGTGCGCCTATTTTAAAAAACGGATTTATTTCCGCCTGCCCCTGCCCATCGGCCTATTTCGCGCCCTAGCCTTCCTACTTCGGGTGCGACTTTCGGCCTGGGATGAGTACTGCCTGCGCCACCGCCACTTTGTCTATCCGGCCCTCTCCCCAGCAGCGCTGGGCTTGCCCTGCCGCTTCCCTACCGTAGCCTCTCTTCTCGACGCCTACCTCTAGGCCACCTTTGATAGAGTCACGCAACTCCCCTCTCCCCAGGGGTAAGGGATCCCGACAGGGATCAGCCGGCAGAGGCCACTGCTTCTCTGTGAGCCAAGCCTTGAAGCTGAGCAGCAATGCGCTCCCGGTCGAGCCTCTGGCCGATGAACACCAGGCGGGTCAACCGCGGCTCTTGCGGGCGCCAGGGGCGGTCGTAGTAGGTCTCAAATCGGGATCCCACCCCCTGCAGCACCAGGCGCATCGGCTTGTGGGGCACGGCCACAAACCCCTTTACCCGGTAGAGGCATTCCTCTTGAGCCAGTTGACGCAGTTGGGCAACTAGGGATCCCGGCTCATAGCTGCCCTCCAGGCTGAGGCAGAAAGACTCAAAAGCTTCGTGCTCGTGCTCCTCCTCGAAGTCGTGGTGGCTGGGGCGGCGCTCCAACTGATCCTCCACCGCCGCCTGGAAGCCCAAGAGCACTTCTGGGGCAACCTGGCCCCGCTCACAGGGGAGAACTCGAACCTCAGGGCGCAATTGTTGCCGCAGCCAGCTCTCCACCTGGGTTCGCTCCTTCGGCGTGATCTGATCCACCTTGCTCAGCAGCACCAAATCAGCGCAGCTCAACTGATCCTCAAACAGCTCCTCAATGGGAGTCTCGTGATCCAGGCTCTCATCGGCCTGACGCTGCGCCTCCAGCGCCGCCAGATCCCCCACCAGTTGCCCAGAAGCCAGGGCCTGGCCATCCACCACTGCAATCACCGCATCCACCGTGGCGCCGGTGCGAATGGTGGGCCAGCGGAAAGCCTGCACCAGCGGCTTGGGCAAGGCCAATCCTGAAGTCTCAATCAGGATGCAGTCCAGCTCTGCCCGCCGCCGCAGCAGAGCCTCCATGGTCGGCAAGAACTCCTCCTGCACCGTGCAGCAGAGGCAGCCGTTGGCCAGCTCCAGAATGGGGATGGAGCCCCCTCCCTCGCAGAGTTGGCAATCCCGCAGCAGTTCGCCGTCGATGCCCACTTCGCCAAACTCATTGACCACTACGGCGATGCGGCAGCCCTGGTTGTTGAGCAAAAGGTGACGGATCAAAGTGGTCTTGCCGGATCCCAAAAATCCGGTGATGACCGTAACCGGAACTTTGTGC
>NZ_JANSHG010000281.1:0-1590 GCF_047461555.1 Synechococcus sp. WC101 | reverse complement strand
GCGCAGGGCCTTGCGCAGGGCGCGCGGATCCTGGGGGGAGCTAGCCGGGGAAGAGGGTTGGGAATGAGGCATGGTTGTCACTCGGGCTGTGCACCGCTAACAGCAAAGGGATCCTCTCTCAGCTTACGCCCTGTCTTGAGTGCGTGGGTCACTCCGGCGGCAGGACAGCCCACAAAAATCTGAAGGGATCCCAGACTCGATCGGCAAGAGCCAGGGCGGCTAAGGCAGCGGCTGATCTTGCCTTTCCAGTTGCTGCAGCCGTTCCTGGAGCTGACGGGCAGTCAGGGAGAAGCTGCGCCCCGGCCAAAGCAAAGAGCCCAGCCCCGCCGTCAACAGGCCCAGGCCGATGGCCACGGCGATGAGCAATCCCAAGGGCAGCTCCACCGAGCGCCAAATTAAAAAATGGACGGTCAGGGGGGTGGGGTTTTGTCCGGCCAGGACTGCCACTCCCAAAGCCAGCAGCAGTGTCAAGGCCAGGTTGAACAGCAGCAGCATGAGGGATCCCGTCGCAACAGTTCTATTCTGCCTTGCTGGCCGACGGAGCAGCCCAGGGCTGCACTGTGCCATCGGGCAGGATGGCGCCGCTCAGGTCAGCGCCCGTCAGCACTGCTCCGCCTATTTTTGCCCCGCTCAGGTCGGATCCCTGCAGTTGGGCGCGGGTTAGCTTGGCTTCCCAAAGGTAGGCCCCGTGCAAGTTGGCTTCCCGCAAATCGGCAAAGCTGAGATCGGCGCCGATCAAGTTGGCTTCCCAAAGGTTGGCCCCGCGCAGGTTGGCCCCCATCAGGTTGGCGGAGCTGAGATCGGCCCCCCGCAGATCGGCCTCCTGCAAGTTAATTCCACTCAGCTTGCCAAAGGAAAGGTTGGCCCCTCTCAGATTCGCCCCCTGCAGGGTGGCGCGCACCAGATCCACGCCCACCAGGTTGGATTCTTGAAAGTTGCGCTCGCCGGCGGCATATTCTGCCAGCAGCTCCTCTGCAGTGGTCACTCGGGGCATGGCCGGGTACCCCCAATTGCCGAGTTTATTTCAGCAACCCTTGATTGCCAAACGAGGTGCTAATGACTCAATGCTAAATGTTGGCCATTATACCGTCCATCTACAGCCGCTTGCGGCTCACGGCGGGCAAGAAGGGATCCCCACCCCTGTCCCATCTGCCCTCTGGGGAGAGGGCGGGGTTGCTTCTGCCACCTTTTCAATTTCAATGTGCAGCTCCAAGTAGCCGGTGGCCGGATCCGGCTGGCGGGAGAAGCGGTACTCCAGGCTGTCGGCGAGGACGATCTCGGCGGTGGTGTAGATGAGGCAGCCGGGGCGCAGGTGCCCTCCCCAAGTTCGGCCCTGGGCATCGGCAACGGCGAGGTGAAGATGGACTCCGTCCGGGCACAGGGATCCGCTCAAAGCCAGGATCTCCAGGCGTTCCGACAATAGGTAATCCTCGGTTTGATCGGCCAGGCGCAGGGTGGCTTGGCTGAGGCTGCCAACGGCGCTGAGGACAAACCCCGCCTGCAGGGGTTGCTGGCGGGCAAAGCGCTCCAATTCCTGCTTTAGGTCTTGGCCGGGCAGCAGGCGCAAGGGGTAGACGCGCAGGGATCCCG
>NZ_JANSHG010000280.1:0-1600 GCF_047461555.1 Synechococcus sp. WC101 | reverse complement strand
GCAGAAAAACAGGTGCCAGCTAAGGGGGGTAGCCTGGGCGGTGGGGGTGGCGCTGCTGGCGATCCCCAGCCTGGCTTGGGGGCAAAACCCGCGTGCCCTCAGCATCAGCGCCGATGTCCAGGAGGCCAATGCCAACACGGGGGTGTTTGTAGCCACCGGCAATGTCACCCTCAGCTTTCCCGCCGAGCGCCTCACGGCCCGCGCCCAGAGAGCGGTGTACTACAGCCGGGAGCAGCGGATCGAGCTGGAGGGCCAGGTCACCATCCGCCAAGGGGAAAATCAGTTGCAAGCAGAAAAAGTCATCTATCACATCGAAAAAGGCACCATCCAGGCCGTGCCAGCAGCAGGAGGCCAGGTGGAGTCCGTTTATGTGCTACCAGAACCCACTGCGAGCCCCTAGCTAAGGCTTAGATCCAGATCCTGCTGAGAGAAGTGCTCCTTCGCTGTCTGCTTCTGGAAGAAACGCCCACGAAAGGATTCGAACCTCCGACCCCTGGGACCGGAACCCAGTGCTCTAGTCCGCTGAGCTACGTGGGCAGTACGTGGACTCTATCCTACTCTCCAATTTCGCCTGCCTGCAAGTCTCGCAGGGGGGCAAAGCTACGGCGGTGCTGGGGGCTTGGCCCCAAGCGCTGCAGCGCCAGTCGGTGCTCCTGCGTGCCATAGCCGACGTTGGTGCGCCAGCCGTAGCCGGGGTACTGGTGATCCCAGCTCTGCATCAGGGTATCCCGCCAGACTTTGGCCACGATGGAAGCGGCGGCGATGGAGAGGCTAAGCTGATCCCCTTTGACCAGGGCCGTCTGCCGGGATCCCAGCTCTGCCAACGGCAACCCATCCAGCAGAATGTGCTCCACTTCCCCCACCTGCGCCAGAGCTCGTTGCATGGCCAGCAGCGTGGCCTGGCGAATGTTGAGCTGGTCGATCTCGGCGGCAGAGGCGCTGCCAATGCCTACGGCCAGGGCTACTTGGGCAATCCGCTCCGCCCAGTGGGCGCGCTGCGGCGGGCGCAGTTGTTTGCAGTCTCTCACCCCTGACAGCGCCTCCGGATCCAGATGGGCCGGCAAAATCACCGCCGCCGCCACCACCGGCCCCGCCAGGGCCCCCCGCCCCACCTCATCCACGCCTGCCACCCGCCGCATCCCCTGTTGCCACAGGGATCCCTCCCACTTCAGGCTGGGCTGCACCACCTTGTCCACACCCCCAACTCCGGAGCCAACCATCCTCTTGACCGAGCCAACCGACCAACGGCGAGGTTTGCTCCCGGGCTCAGCGGGCCGGCTAGCTGCTGCGGGAGCGCCGTCGTCTGGAGGCCGCCGGAGATTGCTGAGACGGGTCGATGACTACCTCCTGGGGCGTCACCGTTGCCGGCGGCTCCGCCATCGATGATACAGGCGGAGGAGTTTGCGGCTCGGAGGGTGCTGGCGGGGGAAGAGTATTTACCGGCTCCTGCTCCGGCAAAGCTGCGGCTTCAGGGGCAACCGTCTCCGCCGTGCCGTTGGCAGAAGTTGCACCGGCCTCCGCCTCTTCCGGGCTGGCCATCTTTACAGTGCCCGGCAGGGCCACCATAACCACCGTGTCGCGGCCCGAGGGCGGTGGCTGA
>NZ_JANSHG010000279.1:0-1609 GCF_047461555.1 Synechococcus sp. WC101 | reverse complement strand
GGCCATGCCGGCCCCAACCAGCCCAGCCGCCCTGTGCCCCATGCCATTCTGCTCTACGACCTGAACCGCCTATGGGCAAGGGATCCCTATCCAGAGGCCGAAGCTGGCTCTGAGGGAGATTGGCTGGAGGGGCTGGTGCAACTTTTGCCGGCTAGCGACCAAGAGGCAGCCAGGGCCCAACTGAAGAGCATTCTGGCCGGCCAGCGCACTTTGAGGCAGGGGGATCGGGGCCCGGCGGTAGTGGCGGTGCAACTGGGGTTGAGCCACCTGGCTGCTCAGCAGGGACGGCTGGATCTGCTCCCCTCTGGCCCCGATGGCGTGTACGGCCAAGAACTGGCTCAGGCAGTGGCGGAACTGCTGCTAGCCGAACCTGGGCGCAGTGAGGAGGGATCCCCTCAAGCAACCCCTACACCCCTAGGCGCGGGAACTGCCCCTCTGTCTGGAGGCGGGGACGTCATCGACGCCCAACTGCTGAAGCGGCTGCTGGAGCGGGTGGACTTCTCTCCTAGCGCTGTACTGGTGGATACGCGCCTGGAGCGGCCAACTTGGCCTCTGGAGCGCAAGCCAACCCGGAAACTGCTGCCCAGGGTTGCCTTCGGGCAGGACTAAGTCTTGTCTTCGCCTTCCAACCTAGGCCTTGGCGGGAAGCCTAGAAGACCCCCCTCCAACAGAGGCTATCTCTGAGAAAGACAGGCCTGCCGGCAACGAATACACCCATAACCTGGAAGGGTTTCTCCCGCAGCACCACTAGATCGGCTCTTAGGCCTGGGCGAAGGGCTCCCCGATCCTGCAGACCAACCGCCTGGGCAGGGTTGTGAGTGACCAAAGCTATGGCTTGGGGCAGATCCAGCAGCTGCTTCTCCGCCAAGGCAAAGGCAGCCCTCAAGGCTGAAGCGGGGGAGTAGTCAGTGGCCAAGGCACCTAGGGCTCCTACTTGTAGAGCCTCCGAAGCGGAGAGATTGCCGACATGGGAGGATCCCCTCAGGGCATTGGGAGCCCCCATGACCACCAGCAGGCCCAGTTTCCGCGCTTCCAAAGCTGCTGCTAGGGTAACCGGAAACTCGCTAATTTTCAGGCCCATCTTGGCCATTAACTGAACCTTGGCGGGGCAGTCGTCGTCGTGGGAAGCCAAAGGTACCCCCAAAGCTTGCGCTTGCTGAGCCAATTGGGCAAAGCTCTGCAAGGTCTCCTCCCCCGCCTTGGCCGCCAAACTAGCGGCAACCTCCTCGGAAGGCCGGGCCAGCTGGCGAGCCATGTAGCGGATGTAGTCCTCCGGCGTCCGGAATTGGCCTTGGCCGGGGGTGTGGTCCATGAAGGAAAGGAGATCCACCCAGCCTTGGCTGAGAGCTTGGCAAACAGCTGCTGCTCCCAAGGGGCGCGAGAGTTCATAGCGAGCGTGGATCCTCAAGTCCAGAGCCAGCTGGGAACGCAGCGCCACCAACTGCTCTGCCATAGCCAAGGCCGTTTCTGGGCTGCGCCAGCCAGGCAGGCCTTCCCAAAAGGACAGAGTTACAAAGGCAGTGGTAATCCCCGCCGCCAAAGCTCGGTTTTCCCAAATCCCCAAGGCCATGTCCACCGCCAGCTGTACCCCTGGGCGCGGCTCCAGCTC
>NZ_JANSHG010000278.1:0-1663 GCF_047461555.1 Synechococcus sp. WC101 | reverse complement strand
ACCCTAGCCTTGCTGCAGCTCCCCGGCCAGAGCCAGAAGAACAGTTTTTGGCGACGCCCCAACTCTCTCCCACCAGAGAACAAAGCAAAAAGAGAATGCTACGATAGCGGCAAGAAAAAAGAAGGCGAAGCGTTACATGGCGGAATATACTCGGTCGATTTCCTTTTACGGGCGGGAAATTGACATCAATATTGGGTTGATGGCTCCCCAGGCAGGTTGCGGAGTCTGGTTGACTTCTGGGGAAACTTCGGTCTTGGTCACGGCTACGCGACAAGCCGGTCGTGCCGGTGTCGATTTCTTGCCTTTGCTGGTGGACTATGAGGAGCGGCTCTACGCTGCCGGGCGGATCCCAGGAGGCTACTTGCGGCGGGAAGGTCGGCCACCGGAGCGGGCCACCCTGATCTCTCGTCTTATAGACCGGCCCCTGCGGCCTTTGTTCCCAGAATGGCTGCGGGACGATGTGCAAATCGTGGCCACCACCCTCTCGGTGGACGACAAGGTGCCGCCCGATGTGTTGTGTATTTTGGGGGCCTCGCTGGCCATCCACAGCGCTCGCATCCCCTTCAACGGCCCGGTGGCGGCGGTGCGGGTCGGCTTGGTTAAAGATGAGTTCATCATCAACCCCACCTATGCCGAGATCGAGGCCGGCGATCTGGATTTGGTGGTGGCTGGCTGTGCCGACGGCGTAATCATGGTGGAGGCCGGCGCCAACCAACTGCCGGAAAAGGACGTGGTCGAGGCCATTGAGTTTGGTTTCGAGGCCGTTCAAGAGCTGCTCAAGGCCCAACAGCAAGTTTTCGCCGATCTCAACATCACCCCTGTGGAGCTGCCCCCGCCCCCTCAAAATGAGGAGCTGGTTGCCTTTGTGGCAGAACACGCCCAGGAGGAGATTCGCTCCGTCCTCAGGCAGTTCCTGGATAAGACCAGCCGCGAGCAACAACTGGAGGCGATCAAGGCCAAGCTAGAGGCCCAGATCCAGGCACGGCCAGAGGGGGATCCCTTGCGGCTGTATCTGCTGGAAAATCCCAAGGAATTGGACAACCAGTTCAAGGCTTTGACCAAGAAGCTGATGCGCCAGCAGATCTTGCAGGAGGGGGTGCGGGTGGATGGGCGCAAGCTGGACGAGGTGCGACCAGTCTCTTGTCGGGTGGGCTTGATCCCACGGGTACACGGCAGCGCTCTGTTCAACCGCGGCCTCACCCAAGTCCTTTCCATCACCACCCTCGGCACCCCTGGTGATGCCCAGGAGCTGGACGATCTGCACCCAGTGGACGAGAAGCGTTACATGCACCACTATAACTTCCCCGGCTTTTCCGTGGGAGAAGTGCGGCCCTCGCGCTCGCCGGGACGGCGGGAGATCGGCCATGGGGCGCTGGCGGAGCGGGCCTTGGTGCCGGTGCTGCCCAAGGAGGAGGAGTTTCCCTACGTGGTGCGGGTGGTCTCAGAGGTGCTCTCCTCCAATGGCTCCACCTCGATGGCCTCAGTCTGTGGCTCTACCCTGTCTTTGATGGATGCCGGGGTGCCGATCAAAGCGCCGGTCAGCGGCGTAGCCATGGGCTTAATTAAGGAAGGGGACGAGGTGCGCATCCTCACCGACATCCAGGGCATCGAGGACTTTTTGGGGGATATGGACTTCAAGGTGGCCGGCACGCGGGCCGGGATC
>NZ_JANSHG010000277.1:0-1673 GCF_047461555.1 Synechococcus sp. WC101 | reverse complement strand
CCCTTGAGGTTGCTGGCCGCCATCCGACTGACCGCGTTGCCACCTCCACCCCCCACGCCCACCACCTTAATTTTCGCGGCATTGCTCAGCATGTTCTCCTCTGGATGAGCCGCTGCCTTGGTCTGGGCTCCGTTTCTTTCATACTCGACCTGAGAGTCCTCCCCCGTGTAGCGCTCACTCCAATGGGAAGGCGTTGACTGAGTTTGCTCCAAGCCTTGCCCAGGACTGGGAGGATGGAAGTCTGACCAATGGTTAGATGGCATGTCAACCCTCAAGATAGCTTAATTCTGGCAAATATCGAACATGCTAGCTGATTTAATATAAGGCAACTCTCTTCAGATGCCAACGGTGAAGACGTTTGCGGAT
Organism: Synechococcus sp. WC101; assembly: GCF_047461555.1. Classification (NCBI taxonomy): domain Bacteria; kingdom Bacillati; phylum Cyanobacteriota; class Cyanophyceae; order Synechococcales; family Synechococcaceae; genus Synechococcus; species Synechococcus sp. WC101. The sequence continues at coordinate 1,307 of NZ_JANSHG010000277.1, read as the reverse complement.
CTTCTAGCTAGGCGGATGCGGCCCCCAAAAAGAGCCTCATCCGGATAATCTGGGCGCTTTCATGTTTCGTACTTTGCCTATGAATCTTCTCTCGCAGTTAAGCTTCCTCTTTTGTACAAGCGAGGTTCCTATCGAAGGGTACGTATTCCCGAACACCTAGTAGATAGAGCCCAAATTAGGACGAACTGTTGCCCCCAGCGCGCTTCGGTCGGAGCTGAGCTTGCGCTTGCCTAAAAGCTAACTTTGCGTTTTCTTTTCGGAGTATTCGAGAATACTCACCCCTCCCAATTCGAGCCTGGCAGACCAACCGCCAATTTTTGCCGATTTTTAATGCTGAGGTTTGGGTATTCTGCAAACTACCCCACGGCTAAAGCCGAAGGCTTCTGCGCCGAAAGAGCCGGTGGGGGGGTGCCGTCGGGGATCCGCGCCATGGGCTTAGAGCGGCTGCAAATGGATCTCGGCGTTCAGCCGCTGGCACAGGGATCCCCCTGATCCTGCGCCGTCGTCCTGCTGGCCAGGGCCTCTACCACTTCGTCGGAGTTGGCAGTCAGCACCACAACGGGGCGCTCGCAGGCGAGGGGGAAAGCGTGCCAGGTGCCGCGGTGCAGCAGCAGCCCGTGCCCAGGGGGGAAGCGCAGGGCTTGCACTTTGTCTAGGTCGGGGAGGGTTTTGGGGGGAGCCATGACCATGATGAATGGCTCCTGTCCCAAGGCTATAAACACATACGCAGGTGGCGCTCCGGCAGAGCACGGCCGGGTAGCCGGGCAGGATCTTGGCGGTGCGGATGACGGCTTTGCCGGTGTACCAGCAGTCGATCCTAGTTTTTTTCGGGGCAGCCGAAGAAAGGGAGGAGCAGGCAACGGTTTTCTCACCCCAGTCTGAGTCTCTGCGGGCCTTATTCTGGTGAGCTGGGCGAGTTAAACTGCCTCTCGATGATGTGGCAAATTTGCCTGGCAGCGGTGCCGTCGCCGAAGGGGTTTTGAGCCTGGGCCATGCGGGCGTAGGCCTGGGGATCCGTGAGCAATTCTCGGGCCGCCTCCAGGATCTTTTCGGGATGGGCGCCCACCAGGCGGGCGGTGCCGGCAGCAATCGCCTCAGGGCGCTCGGTGGTCTGCCGCAGCACCAGCACCGGTTTGCCCAAAGCTGGCGCCTCTTCTTGAATGCCGCCGGAATCGCTGAGGATGAGAGTGCAGCGCTGCATGGCGCTGACCCAGCAGGGATAGTCCAAGGGCTCGGTAAGAAAAACTCGCTCCCGGGATCCCAACAGGGCCTGCAGGGGCTCTCGCACCGCGGGGTTGGGGTGGAGA
>NZ_JANSHG010000276.1:0-1701 GCF_047461555.1 Synechococcus sp. WC101 | reverse complement strand
GGGGGGATCCCTAGAAATTGGAAACGCCCAGGGAGTTTAAGAACTCCCGGGCTTGCTTTAGCCACGCGTCCTCAAGTTCCCCCTTCCGGGGGATCCCTAGATAGGGTGTAGGTTGGCCAAGTAAGCGGCTCCCCCTTCCTTGGGGGGAAACTAGCAGCGGGGATCCCCAGGTGTTGAACATGCGCTTTGCGTTTTGCCGATACCGGCGGCCTTTCCGCCAGCCCTTGCGCACGCGCTACGGCCTGTGGTCTATCCGCGAAGGGATCCTGGTTCGGCTGACGGACGCGGAGACGGGAGGTCAGGGCTATGGGGAGATTGCCCCCATCCCCTGGTTGGGCAGCGAGACCGTAGAGGAAGCGCTGGCATTTTGTCAGCAGTTGCCCCCTGAGCTGTCGGAAGCAGAGATCGAGAAGATCCCGGCAACCTTGCCCGCCACGCGCTTTGGGCTGGAATGCGCCTGGCTGGCCTGTCGGGATCCCGGCTGGCTGGCAAGGGATCTCTCCGGGCTTTCCTGGTGTGGGCTTTTTGGGAAAACCCCACCCTCAGGTTCCTACCCCGCCTACAAGGTCAAGGTGGGGGTGGAGCCTCTCGAGCAGGAGGTGAAAAAGCTAGAAAGCTGGCTGGAGCAGTTGCCCGCAGGATCCTGCTTGCGCCTGGATGCCAATGGGGGGCTGAGTCTGGAAGGGGCGCGGCGCTGGCTGGCCCTCTGTGACCGGATCAACCAAGAGTGGCCAGGCAAGATTGAGTTTTTCGAGCAGCCCTTGCCACCAGCGCAGCACGCCGATCTAAGCCGGCTGAGCTGGGAGTTTCAGACTCCCATTGCCTTGGATGAGTCCGTGGTTGGGCTGGAGCAGTTGCAAGCTGTCCACCAAGCCGGCTGGAAAGGGATCCTGGTGGTCAAGCCCTCCTTGGTTGGCTCCTGCCTTGCCCTTAGGGACTACCTCAGGCAACACCCTAGCCTAGATTTGGCCTTCTCCTCCGCCCTGGAAACGCCCATCGGCGCTTGGCATGGCCTAGTTTGGGCGGGATCCCTGCAGGCAAAAACAGCCCATCCCAGAGCCTTGGGATGGGGGGTGGGGGAGTTTTTCCAGGAAGGGGATCCCCTCACCCTGATCACGCTCTCAGCCCAGGAGCGGGCAGCCCTGATGCAGGCGGTGTGGGAGCGCCACAGCCAGCCCTAGACGGCGGCGGCTTGCTTGGCCCGTTCCTGCCGCAGGTAGGCCTGGATAAAGTGCATCAGCTCCTCCGGTTCGCCATTCATAAACGCCTCGACATTGTAGGTTTCGGCGTTGGTGCGGTGGTCTTTGATCAACTTGTAGGGATCGAAAGTGTAGGTGCGAATCCGACCCCCAAAGCCCTGGGTCACCATCTCACCCCGGATCTCGGCCAGCTTTTGCCGGCGCTTTTCTTCCTCAAGCTCGATCAGCTTCGCCTTCAGGATCTGGATGGCCCGCTCCTTGTTTTGCAGTTGGGAGCGCTCTTCGGTGCAGCGCACGGCAATGCCGGTGGGCTTGTGGATAACCCGCACCGCCGTTTCCACCTTGTTGACGTTTTGGCCCCCTGCCCCGCCGGAACGAGAAGTCTCGAACTCCAGATCCTCCATCCTCAGCTCGAACTCATTGTCCTCCTCCAGGATAGGCATGACCTCAACGCCGGCAAAGCTGGTCTGGCGCTTGCCGTTGGCGTTAAAGGGGCTGATGC
>NZ_JANSHG010000275.1:0-1705 GCF_047461555.1 Synechococcus sp. WC101 | reverse complement strand
ATGCAGGGTAGCCGCCTCATTGTTGCTCTAGATACCGCTTCTTGGGAGCAGGCCCTGAAGTGGGTGGATCGCCTGCCCCAGGTGCTGTGGTGGAAGGTGGGCCTGGAGCTGTTTACGGCTGTTGGCCCTCAGATTTTGCAGGCCCTTAAGGAACGGGGCAAGCGCATTTTTCTCGATTTAAAGCTGCACGACATTCCCCACACAGTGGGGCGGGCCGCTCAGGTGGCCGTTGGTTATGGGGTGGATCTGCTCACCGTTCATGCCGCTGGCGGCAGTGCCATGTTGCGGGCAGCAGTGGCCGCCACCCAGGGCAGTTCTTGCCGGCTGTTGGCAGTTACTCTTCTCACCAGCCTTGGCCCCGACCAGGTGCGGCAGGAGTTGGGCGTTGAACGAGATCCCGGCGACTATGTGTTGCAGTTGGCGCGGCTAGCTCTGGATCAAGGCGTGAGCGGGCTGGTCTGCTCCCCCCAGGAAGTGGGACGGCTACGGCAGGCTTTGGGGCCGGAGGTGCTGCTGGTAACCCCAGGGATCCGCCTTGGGGATCCAGAAGCGGAGGACGACCAGCGGCGGGTCTGCACCCCCGCGGCAGCGCTGCGGGCGGGGGCCGATTATTTGGTGGTGGGCCGCCCCATCACGGCGGCTGCGGATCCCGTTTCGGCCTGGCAACGCTTTCAAGCTGTAGAGGAAGCGATCGGCTGAGGATTGGGGCAATGCCGTTCCTAGGCTGGTGTAGCCGGCGAAGAAGACAAGCGGGCGGGTATCTTTTCCCCCACCCCGCCCGAGGGGGGTGGCGGATAGGTTTGTCGGCGGCTTTGGGGTTGTGCTGCCTTACTGCCACAGCAGCCAGAGGAGAAGTTTGTGCTGCCGATCCGCAAACCTGGGCTGAAGCCCTGACAGAGCAGTTGCCCTTGTTTCTCAATTTGGCCTTGAGCCGCGCCCGCTCAGACTTTCAGGTGGTGTTGGTGGGCCGGCCAGAGGCCGAACTCCTCTCTGCCGAGGAGCTGGCCCAGCTTCTGCCGGATAGCCCAGCCGCCTCGGCTTCCCAAGGCTTTCGCTTGTATTTCACCACGCTGGAGCGCCGCTTGGTTCTGCCCCAGCAGCCCGAGCGGGAGGATAACCCCCTAGCCGGTCGGCGCAGCGAAACCCTGCAACTGGCTTATGAAGCTTATGTGCTGCGGGCTACACCTAGGGATCCCTGGCAACTGGTGCGCCTGCAGGTTACCGGCGCCGGTGTTCCTGTCCGCGACGTCACCGAAGGACTGACCGCCCAAGCCATTCGTCGCTGGCAGGAGGCTGGGTGTCCCTTGACGGGCGATCTAGAGTTGACTAGGCCTACCCTATGAAGTTTCCCCCCGCCATGCCTCCTCAGGGCAAACGGCTGTCTCGTCCCTCTTTTCCTCAACTGAGCCTGTCCAGGGCGGACAAACGTCGGCACCACCGCCCAGACGGGCTCAGTTGGGTGAGCCACTGGCTGCTGTGGGGAGGGATGGGGTTGCTGCTGGGTCAGCGGCTCCGCTTTGTGGGGCAACCGGCTCAGATGCTGTGGTGGCGCGCTGTGCCCATCAGTGGCCCTGAGGGATCCCTGCCCCCTGTCCAAGCGGAACTGCCTCTCTACCATTCAATTGCAAACGGGCTACTGCCCTGGCTGGCTGAGGGAACCGGGATCCCCCCCGAAGGGATCCTGCGAGCTGTCTCGGCCCTGGCC
>NZ_JANSHG010000274.1:0-1708 GCF_047461555.1 Synechococcus sp. WC101 | reverse complement strand
GATCCAGCGCAGGCCCAGTTGGAAGGGCCCAGGCCGAAAGCGGGGGTTGGGGCTGCCGTCCGCCTCAAACTTGCTCAGCATCAGTTGCAGGGAATAGATCTGGCGGGTATTCAAAGGGGGAGCAGCAACCCGGCGGGCGCGAAAGGTAGGCACCATCTCGGCAAAAGGCACCTGGACGGTCTGCTCTTCCCCTGGGGTGGTGTCGAAGGCATAGCCGTAGGCCGGGCTGTCCCAACCCCCTTGATCCCGCAGCAGAACCTTGTAGCGCTGCCCATCCCCCCGCAGCCGCAGCTCCAGGCCGGCAAACCCCGAAACATCCAAGGGAGGCTGCCAGTTGCGGGTGCGCGTGGAAACAAAGCCGCCGAAGTTGGCCGTGGAAACCTGCCCCGTAAACAGCAGCTCGCCCTCGCCCCAGAGCAGTTGGCTTTGGCTCACCCCGCCCATCACCACATCGTCTAGGATGCCCCAGAACTGGTTCACCTGGGGGTCAGGCCGGCGAAAGTCAAAGAGCATCTGTTCCGTCTGGCCGCTGCGGCGCAGCCGCTCCAGGTGGGCCTTAGCTTCCTCCCGGTTCTCCAGACCCAGGATGACCCTGGCTGTCACCTCATCCCCTCTCTCCTGGACTTCCGCCCCCTGCTGTTGCAGCGCCTCCGCCAGCCCCACTGGTAGGCCATCGCCCAAGAAGATCACGGGAAGAGGAGCTGAAGTCGCCAGGGAAGGAAGCATGAAGTCAACCGCTGCTGCTTGGAACCCATTCTGAACCCAGCGCCATAGGTCGGCAAAGGGCAGCGCTTCGTAGTAGGTCAGCGTGTTCCAAAACCGCCCCAGGTCCCAAGGCATTGCCTACCCACTTAGAGAACGCACGCAGGAGAGATGCTTACAGGATAGCCCCAGCCAGGGGATCCCTGGCAATTGAACCGCCTTTGAGGACTCCTCAACCCTATCTGTCCCAACCTCTGCTGTCCTCTCCAGGAGGAAAGAGATCCCTTCTCCGAGTTTGCTTTTGTGTATCGCATTGCCGATCTCGGCAGGGTGGGGGCAATAACCCGACCGTTGAAGGGGCCCTGAATTCGCAATCAAACTTAACACCAAGGTCGAAGAGAACGCCTTGCAAAACGGATCCCGGATCCCATCTGCAAATGATCTCGCAATGGTCTATTCTTGATCCTGTTGTCGGGTTTGTCGCTGGAGCAGAGCTGACCCCTTTTCTAAGATCGAACTACGGAGAACCATGTTTAGCAAATTTTTTTCTCTTCAGAAAGCGTTCGCGGCGGCGCGTCGTCGGTTACTGATCCTGATCTTGGTTTTGGGGATGGCCGGGTATGCCTGGGGGCCGGCCTTGGCGGCCAGGCAGATTCCTCCTGTAGCCTTGTCGCCAACCGAGTCCATCACTTTCACGGAAGCGCAACTGGCCAGAGGAAAGCAGTTATTCAACAGGGCCTGTGCCCAGTGTCATGTGGGTGGACAGACCTATCCCAATCCGGATGTTACCTTGAAGCTCTCGGATCTGGAGGGGGCAACACCTCCCCGCGATAATGTGTTGGCGATCGTGGACTACATCAAGAACCCGGTCACCTATGACGGGGTAGAGTCCCTGGTGGAATATCATCCCAACACCCAGCTTCTAAGTGAGTATCCTCGCCTGCGCAACCTCACCGATGAGGATCTGAAGTTAATTGCCGGCTACATCCTAGTGCAGGCTAAGACC
>NZ_JANSHG010000273.1:0-1714 GCF_047461555.1 Synechococcus sp. WC101 | reverse complement strand
GACTCAGGGGCATTGAACCCCTTCGTCTCACCGCCTATCCCCCATCCCGCCAAGCTGCGCTGTGGCGGGAGTACCCCAGAGGTTCTGATGGGGAGTCGGGATCCCCGCCCAACGCCCCAGCTCCGTGATGGCGCCGACAATGCTCTCGATCTCCGTCGGTTGCCCCCGCTCGATATCCTGCAGCATCGAGGTGCGATGGGAGCCCACACGGGCTGCATCCTTCAGCCGCTCTTCCAAAGAGACCGGCAGCCGGATCCCAAATGCTTGGGCCACCGCCTCGGTTTCCTGCATCGCCGACCGAACCAAAGCATGGGTGGGCGGGTACTGGGCAATTGCGTCTTGGGCCGCGCGGGTAAGGGCGCTGATGGGATTGAAGGCGGCGTTCCCCCAAAGTTTTTGCCAGATCTCGACCCGAATTTGGTAGGTGAGGGCCACAGAAAGCTGCCCCTGCTCAAAGATGGCCGCCAGAGAGCGCAGCCGCTCCGACAACGACCCATCCGGCTCTCCCAGAATGTAGCGCCCGCCACCGGTATGCAAAACTACCCCCGGCTCTGCCAACTGCACGGCGATGTACACCACACAACCGATCACCCGCTCGACTGGCAGATGCGCGGCGATCACCCCGCCCGGATCCACCGAAGTCAAGGAGCGCCCCTCAAACTCGCCGCCATGCCGGTAAAAGTACCACCGGGGGATACCATTCTGGACAACCACAACGGGGCTATCCGGGCCACACAGGGATCCCAATTGCGGGGCAAGCAGGGGCAAGCTGTGGGCCTTGACAGCAACGATCACCACATCTTGCCGCCCCAGCTCAGCCAAGTCGTCGCTGGCCGTCAGCCGCTCTACCCAAGCCACAGGGGGATCCCCCTGCCGGATCAGCTTCAAGCCTTGGCTGCGGATGGCCTGCAGGTGGGATCCCCGCGCCACCACACTGACTGAAAAGCCGGCGCGAGCCAGGCAAACGGCCAAATGCCCCCCGACTGCCCCGGCGCCGACGATGCCGATTTTCATGTTTTACCAAATGAGGAAATCCCTACTCGGCCCCGCCCTGGGTGATGCGCAAGATCCCGTATCCAAGCGCCACACCCACTAGGGTCAGGACGATGGAGAGCCCAGCAATGGTGAAGATCTCACTAGCCATAGATTCCTCTCAGGTGGATTGCCTCGCCCTTCAAGGATATCGGATCTTGTGCCTTCGGCCTTCCCCAGGGTGAGGCAGCCCCTCTAGCTCAATATCTCAGGAGAGAAAAACCGCAAAGATTACAGTCTGTGAAGATCCCAGCCACCTCGGACTTGATGGGAACGAGTCCCCCCCCTCTATAATGAAAGCAATTTACAAGTCTTTACTGGCGTAGGCTAAATTGTAATGCCGACAGCCGTGAAACTTGTTCGGTGGCCCTAGGGCGGCTCGTCGGGATCGCCACAGCTCTGCTGAGGATTCCAAGAGCAGTTCGGAACGCCAGCAAAGCTGCCTGAAGCAGCGGTTGGTCAGTTCTGGCCAGGAATCCGTGCAGGGAAACCAAGGCGACAAGTTCGCAGACTGAGTCTTTATACCTAGGCACCAGTCTTGCTTCAAAGGAGCAAAATTTGTAGTTTCATTAATGTCCTCATCATGTTTTTAAGGAGAGGTTGAGATGACCATCGCAGTAGGGCGCGCGCGCCAGGAGCGAGGATGGTTCGACATCGTCGACGACTGGCTCAAGCGCGACAG
>NZ_JANSHG010000272.1:0-1769 GCF_047461555.1 Synechococcus sp. WC101 | reverse complement strand
TGGAGTTTGACGAGGCCACCCTGGCCCCCACCTACCGCCTGCTGTGGGGGATCCCTGGTCGCTCCAATGCCTTGGCCATCGCCCGGCGGCTGCACCTGGAGCCGGAGATTCTGCGGCGGGCGCAGCAGCATCTGCAGGGGGAAAGCCAGGTGGATAAGGTGATCGCGGGGCTGGAGGCGCAACGGGCCCAGTTGGAAGAGCGGGCCGCCCAGGTGGGATCCCTGCACCAAGAGCTGGAAACCCTGTACCGCCAAATGCAGCAGCGCAGTCGGCAAATGGCTGAGCGAGAGGCGCAACTGGAGTACCGGCAGCAACAGGGGCTGCAAGCCCTCTTGGCCGCCGCCCGCCGGGAGGTGGCCGCCGCCGTCCGCAAGCTGCAACAGGGGGACGATCCCCAGCAGGTCGCTGCTGAGCTGGAGCAGATTCGCAGGCGCTACTCGCCGCCGCCGCCGCCCGTTGAGACTGAGTTCGTGCCAGAGGTGGGGGATCGGGTGCGGCTGCGGGGCCTGGGACAGACGGGAGAGGTCATTGCCGTCGAAGGAGAGGTGTATGTGGTGCGCAGCGGCATTCTCAAGTTCACGGTGCCGCGGGGCCAGTTGGATCCCATCGATGAACATCAGGCCAAACAGCGCCAGCGCCCCAAAGCTCCTCCTTCCCCACCGCCCACCACTGCTCCCCTGAACCTGCGCACCAGCCGCAACACCCTTGACCTAAGGGGGAAAACTGTAGCCGATGCCGAGGCGATTCTGGAACAGCACTTTGCCCAAGCCCCTCCTGGCCCGGTTTGGATCATCCACGGCCACGGCACGGGACGCCTGCGGGCCGGCGTCCAGGCCTACCTCCAAAATCACCCGCGTGTCCAGAGGTTTGCCCCAGCGGATCCCCAGGACGGCGGTACGGGTGTGACTGTGGCCCACCTGCGGTGAGGGTCAGGCTGTTTCAAACTCCCTGACAGTCGTTTCAAACAAGGTTAAGGCACTTTGCCGCTGGCCTTCACCCGCCCCTCTTCCTCAGGGGGAGAGGGAAGCTGAAGCTCCACGAACAGGCTGTTTGGTAACTGTTCAAACTTGACTTTGGAGCGCCGCTGCCGAGCTGACGGGCTGGGATCCCGCTTGGCGGTGCCGACTTTGCCAAAGCCAGTAGGCGCGCAGCAGTTGGCTATCTCCAATTAACTTGAGCATCACCGCCACCGTCGCGCCGGTCCAGCAGAGGGGGCCGAAAGTGGCACCTGCTGCTGCCAATAGGGCCAACCCGGAAAGATTCAGCCCCAAGCCCTGTACCCACATCCACCAAACAGTCTCACGCTCTAACATTGGCCAGATCCCAGAGGAAGAATTGGATAGCCCTACTCTCTTGAATCTGAGGTGGGATGGGGATGTGGCCAAGCCTCAGCCCAGATGCCCAAAGCTGCATACTTCGAGGGGCGTTATGTCCATAGCGCTTAACCACCTAGCCCATCCACTCCTGCAATCGGGCCAGGGCCCGCCGCTTTTGCGTTGCAGAGCGGACGCTGCTCTTCGTCAGCCGGTTGCAGCCATGCACCAGACCCTTGCCTCCCAGCGCCACCAGAGTGACCCGCTGGGTTTGCCCCGGCTCAAAACGCACCGCTTGGCCGGAAGGGATGTTGAGGCGCCTGCCAAAGCTGGCGGCGCGATCCAACACCAGGGCTCGGTTGACCTCAAAAAAGTGAAAGTGACATCCTCTCCCGCTAAGCCCTGACGGGCTGTAGACGGGAGCTTCCGAGAATCACTTCTCGGAGTTGCTGCTTC
>NZ_JANSHG010000271.1:0-1770 GCF_047461555.1 Synechococcus sp. WC101 | reverse complement strand
GGCCTACACCTGTCGCCCTTCGGGGGAAGCGCCGGCAACTGTTGCAAGATCTGGCAAAGGAGAAAGCTTCCGGGCAGCTCCTAGCTCCTCAGGCCAATTGTCTGCAGGATACCAAAATACATCGACCCGCCAGCGGCTGCTCGCAGGGGGATCCCTTACACTTGAGCTAACTGCTGCTTGAGAGGTGGGGTATGGTACGGCGGAGGCTGGCCGGCGCGGCTGGATCCCTGGCACTTCAGCGTTCTCTGCAGGCTCCTTTGCAGCAGCGCAGCCGGGCGATCAACCGTCGCCGCAAACTGATCTACCGCAGAACTCGCCTACTCTACCAGCGCAACTTGCCCCTTTACCTGCGCAATTTGCTGTTGCAGTACCGCACCAGCTTTATCTACAACCTCAAAGCTAGAGCTGTGATCAGAACTCGCTAGAGAATGTCGAGCTATCTTTTCGCTCTCAGCACAACGGTCTTCACAGCGCGAAAAACAGGCAGATGGCGATGGACATTGCCCTGCCGGAAAGTCTGGATTTATAGTTAAAAATTGTTGTCTGTAAGTCTTCTAAGAGAGAGGCCGGTCTCCCTCCGAGAGAAAAGAGTTGGAAGCGGGAGCCAAGCTAAGGCTACCGAATTGTAAAGCGGCCAACTCCTATCTTCTCGCCGTTGACATGAACCTCGACGCGGTAGCGCCCGGTGTAGGGTTGGCTGAAGCTGAGAAAGCCTCGCACCGTGTCGGCTAGGGGATCCCAGGGAAAATCAAACTTGCGGATCAGTTGCTCGCTCCCGGCTTCTCCGCCCTCGTAGTACCAGAGCATCTCCACCTGGGCGTTGGCAGGGAGGCTGCCCACCGGCAAGATGGCCCAGATCAAGGTGTCGGTGGTCTTAAACTCGGTTGTGGCCTCGCCAGGGCTGCCGTCTCCCCGACCTCGGTGCAGGCTGATCACCCTTGTCCCCGCCTCGTTTGGGGCTTTCTGGCTATAGGCGCGGGCATTGGCTTGCGCTTCCTGAGCGAGGCGATCCAGCTCGGCCAGCAAATCTTCCTGCCGCTTCAGGGCCTCGGTTGCTTCCTGTAGCCAGTGGGCGATCGGCTGCTCTGGAGCTGGGGAAGAAGGCTTTCGGGCGGCCCCGGTAAGGTTTTGGATGGGAAAGCCCCGAGCCGTCCCCACCTCGCTGCCCAGCAAGTTCAGCCAGCGGCTCCGCATTTCGGGTGTCATCTCTGGCTTGGCGGCGTAGGCAATGCGCACAGGGCCGTCTGGGCCTTGGGTGATGCGGCCAATTTCATGCTCTTGGATCCCGGCAACCTGCCCACGACAGCCGGCGCTACGGAACTCGTAGAGGACATCCTCTTCGCTTTCCCGGTGAAACTCCCACGTTGTTTGGGGGCAGTACTCTAGGAGATTATTCCGCATATTGTTTGCCAGGAAGCGGGGCAATTTTGGTACCTGAACGTTCATGACCGAGAGCATTTCTCTCCAAGAGGCCAAGCTCGCCTCGGGCCGTATGAGAACAGTCAATGTAGCTGTCTCAGTAACTTGGCGATCGGCAAAAGCCCACTCCCCCACATCTCCTTCAATGAGGACATTTCCTGAAGGGCTGAGGTGAGCCGAGGCAAAGAGCAGGCCGGCAAAAAGGTTCAACATGATGATCCTCCCTACCAAGATTTGTACTGGGAAATGAGAGGGGAAAGTTCTCAATCAGCTCGCCGGGCAGGCAACGAAAGGAGACTGGACAAGAAGGACAGCCCTTTGTTGTCGCTTTCTCAAGGCTCACCCCAGAGG
>NZ_JANSHG010000270.1:0-1829 GCF_047461555.1 Synechococcus sp. WC101 | reverse complement strand
TCCGCGTAGAAGACATCTCTAAGGCAGTAGAGTTCTACGAAAAGTTGGGGATGGTCAACGTCTGGAAGGATCCCGACTGGGCCTATATGAAAGCCGGAGACGATGGGCTGGCACTCTTGGGGCCGGGCTACCGGGCGGCAGGGCCCCACTTTGGCTTTGTCTTCAGCAGCAGGGAGGAGCTGGAGGAGCAGCATCGGCGCTTGCAAGCCGCAGGGATCCCGGTAGGGGCCATTCACAGCCATCGGGATGGCACTGCCTCCTTCTATGGCAAGGATCCCGATGGCAACCTGTTTGAGTTTCTGTACGAGCCGCCAGGCACTTTTGACCAAGCCAAGGCCAAGACAGCCGAGGCAAGTGCTTGAGCTCTGAACTGCTATCGCGCACAAGCAAGCTAGGGGCCGTGGGCGTCCTTCTGTAGCCCTAAGCAATCTTGCTGAGCAGCCCAGCTGCCCAATCGAGAAGACGGTTCACTTCTTCTGAGGTTCTGGCTTCCGAGTAGAGCCTCAGCAGAGGTTCGGTGCCGCTGCCCCGGATCATCACCCAACTGCCGTCGGCAAGGCTAAACTTGTGGCCGTCGCGATCGAAATGCTTGATTACCTTTTGCCCCAGGATCTCAAGGGGGGGATCCGTCTGTAGCTGCTGGAAGAGCCGGGTTTGTTGACCTTGATCCGCCAGGTGCAGGTCGCGGCGTAGGTAAACTGAGGTGAACCCTTCCCGTTCTTGCAAAGCTCGGTAAAGGGCGCTCAGATCTTGCCCGGTTTCGGTGACGGCTTCGATCAAGTACAGGGCAGAGAGGAGGGCATCCCGCTCGGGGATGTGGCCCAGATAGCCGATGCCGCCCGATTCTTCTCCCCCCAGCAACACCGGTGTGCTCAGCATGCGCTCGGCGATGTACTTAAAGCCCACCGGCGTTTCCGTAACTGGCAGGCCATAGCGCTCGGCCACCTTCACGAATAGCTCCGAGCCGCTGATGGTTTTGACGATCTCGCCCCGCAGGCCGCGCCGCCCCGCCAAGTGGTCGATCAAGATGGGAATGAGGATCTGCGGGCTGAGAAAATGGCCTTGCCCATCGAGGGCAGCAATGCGGTCGGCATCGCCATCGAAGACCAAACCCATCTTTAACGGGGCGGGATCCGCTGCGATGATCTGGGCAGAGGTCTGCAGGTTTTGCGGCAGCGGCTCCGGTGGGAACCCGCCAAACAAGGGATCCCGACGTGCCTGCAATTCGATCACCTTCTCCCCCAACAGGCGGCTGAGGCCCCCGGCGCCAGAGCCAAACATGACATCCACCCAGATCTTGGCCGGGGATCCTTTGAGCTTCTCCAGATCCACAAAGCGGCTGAGCTGAGCCAGGTAGCCGGGCCAGGGATCCCAGGTTTCGATGGGGGCTGGGTTGGATGCGAGAGGTTGCAGGTGGTGCAGCTCCTGCTCGATGGCGGCGGTAACCTCCGGCGGCACGGAGCCGCCAAATCCGCCTTTGACCTTGAGGCCGGAATAGTGGGGCGGGTTGTGGCTGGCGGTGATCACCAAGGCGCCGTGGCAGCCGCGCTCTTTGGCCGCCCAGCTAAAGGCCGGTGTCGGGGCCACACAGGCAGAGAGATAAACTGGGATCCCCAGCCGCGCCACCACCTCGGCAGCGTGGGCAGCAAATTTTTCTGAGAGAAAGCGGTTGTCGTAGCCGATCAGGATCCCTGCCCCAGGATAGGTGCGGGCCAGCACCTGGGCGCTGGCCTGGGCGGCAATGCCCAAGTTCTGGAAGGTAAAGCCATCGGCGATCACGGCTCGCCAGCCGTCAGTGCCAAAACGAATGGAGTTCCCGGCCATGATTG
>NZ_JANSHG010000269.1:0-1845 GCF_047461555.1 Synechococcus sp. WC101 | reverse complement strand
GTTGTTCGAGCTCAAGCCCTGCTACGTGGAGGTGGAGACGGCTAGCCCCCTCAATCTGGGCCGGACGGTGGTGGATCGCTGGGGGCTGAGTGGCCGCCCCGCCAATGTGCAGGTAGCTTTTGGGGTGGATGCCGAGGAGTTTTACCGCCTGCTCACCGAGCGCTTAGGCCGCTATCGGTAGTCGAGGTCGTCAAGGAGGTCGAGGTGAACCCTACCAGCCCAGTCCTAGTTCCCAAGCCGGCGTGGCTCAACCTGCCCACCGCCATCACCTTGCTGCGCCTTGGAGGGATCCCTTTGATTCTGCTGGGGCTGGGCCTGGGATCCCCGCTGGGGCAAGGGCTGGCTTTCTGGGCGTTTTTGCTGGCGGCGGCAACTGATTGGCTGGACGGCCACTTGGCCCGCCGCTATGGGCTGGTGACCGATGTGGGCAAGGTTCTGGATCCCCTGGTGGACAAGCTGCTGGTGCTGGCCCCGCTGCTGAGCCTGCTGGAGCTGGGGCGGATCCCCGCTTGGGGAGTGTTTTTGTTGGTGGGGCGAGAGCTGGCCATCGCCGGCTGGCGGGCCAACCAAAGCCAAATCCGCGGCGCCAATCTCTGGGGCAAAGCCAAGACGGTCGCCCAAATCCTGGCCATCGCCCTGCTGATCCTGAACTGGCCTATCGGGATCCCCTGTTTTTGGGTGGCGGTGGCCCTCACTCTGATCTCGGGGTTGACCTATTTGTACACCGACCATGCCACGCCGGACGCCTCTGCCGGCAAGGAGAGACCCCCTGCCTGATCGCGTCAGCGGGACGGAGTCCTCTCGCGTCAGCGGGACGGAGTCCTCAGACCCCACCCCTGAGCAGCGTATCCTCGGCCTCGACCCGGGGTTGGGGACGGTGGGTTTTGGCTGCATCCTGGCAGGTGCCGGCGGACTTCGCTCCCTGGACTACGGAGTCATCAGCACCCCTGGGGAGCAATCAATCCCGGAACGGCTGCAAACCCTCTACGAGGATCTAAAGGAGCTGCTGCGCCAGTTTCAGCCCCATCAGGTGGGGTTGGAAAAGCTCTTCTTCTACAAAATGGGCAACACCATCCCCATCGCCCAGGCGCGGGGGGTGATCCTACTCGTCCTGGCCCAGTATCATCTGGTGCCGGTGGAGTTCACCCCTGCCCAGGTGAAGCAAAGCCTGACGGGCTACGGGCGCGCTGACAAACAGGCCGTGCAAGCCGCCGTGGCCCGCGAGCTCAATCTGCCCAGCCTGCCCCGCCCCGACGATGCTGCCGATGCCCTGGCCATCGCCATCACCCTTTGGCACCACCGCTTTGCTTAGGAATCGGTCGGTGTGGCTCCGTCGAGATCGCTAAACTAGACTCAGTAGCGCAAAAAGCAAAGCCTTATGCCTTCCTCTTCTGTGGACGTACGTGAGCTACCCCTGTTTCCCCTGCCAGAGGTGGTGTTGTTTCCGGGCCGCCCCCTGCCGCTGCACATTTTCGAGTACCGCTATCGCATGATGATCAACACCATCCTGGAGACGGATCGCCGTTTCGGGGTGCTGATGTTCGATCCCCAGACGGGATCCCCGGTGCGGGTGGGCTGTTGTGCCGAGGTGTTGCAGGTACAGCGGTTGCCGGATGACCGCATGGACATTTTGACCTTGGGGCAGCAGCGCTTCCGGGTGTTGAACTACGTGCGGGAAAAGCCCTTCCGGGTGGGGCTGGTGGAGTGGATTGAGGATGAGCCGACCACTGCGGATTTGCAGGGCTTGGTGCAGCAGGTTTCCACCCTACTTCAGGATGTGGTGCGCCTCTCCGGCAAGCTAATGGAGCGGGAGACGGAGCTGCCGGAGCGACTGCCCACTACCCC
>NZ_JANSHG010000268.1:0-1851 GCF_047461555.1 Synechococcus sp. WC101 | reverse complement strand
GGATGGCGCCGCAGGACCAGCCGCACGAGCGCTTTGAGTTCCCCGAGGAAGTCCTGCCCCGCGGCAACGCGCTCTAAACTGGCGCTGGCTGTCGAACGCTTGAGTTCTCTCGATCCTTTACGTGAGAGCCGAGGCCGAGCGTTCGCCTATTCAAGTCTTGGATTGGATGGGTAGGCGCTCGGCCATTCCTAAGCTCCTTTGCTTTTCACCTCATATCTTTTGCTGTACTGTCACCTTTACTGTTTTCGGAGGCTGGCCTCAGTGACTTCAACGACGTTTGGTTCCGCAGCGATGCAGGATCGCACCCAGGGCGGGTTCGCCTGGTGGGCCGGGAATGCTCGCTTGATCAATCTTTCCGGTCGGCTTTTGGGCGCTCACGTAGCCCACGCCGGCCTGATCGTCTTCTGGGCGGGAGCGATGCTGCTGTTTGAGGTGGCTCACTTCACGCCGGATCGGCCCATGTACGAGCAGGGGCTGATCCTGATGCCCCACGTGGCCACTTTGGGCTGGGGAGTTGGCCCAGGCGGCGAGGTGATCGATACCTACCCCTACTTTGTGATCGGTGTGCTGCACCTGGTCTCCAGCGCGGTGCTGGGTCTGGGAGGCATTTATCACGCCGTGCGCGGCCCGGAAACCCTGGAGCAGTCTTTCCCCTTCTTCGGCTACGACTGGAAAGACAAGAACAAGATGACCACCATCTTGGGGATCCACCTCATCCTGTTGGGGTTGGGGGCTTTCCTGTTGGTGGCCAAGGCCATGTGGTTTGGTGGCGTCTATGACACCTGGGCTCCGGGGGGTGGCGACGTGCGGGTGATCACCAACCCCACGCTCAACCCGGCGGTCATCTTCGGCTACCTGTTCAAGTCTCCCTTTGGCGGCGACGGCTGGATCATCAGCGTGGACAACATGGAGGATGTGATCGGCGGCCACATCTACATCGGCATCATCTGCATTGCCGGTGGGATCTGGCACATCCTCACCAAGCCTTTTGGCTGGGCCCGCCGTGCTCTTATCTGGTCGGGAGAGGCCTATCTCTCCTACAGCTTGGCGGCGGTCTCGCTGATGAGCTTTATTGCCACCTGCTACATCTGGTTCAACAACACCGTTTACCCCAGCGAGTTCTACGGCCCCACCGGCCCGGAAGCCTCGCAAGCTCAAGCCCTCACCTTTATCGTGCGCGACCAGCGCCTGGGGGCGAACATCGGCCAGGCCCAAGGCCCCACCGGTCTGGGTAAGTACCTGATGCGCTCTCCCACGGGCGAGATCATCTTCGGCGGTGAGACGATGCGCTTCTGGGATGTGCGGGCCCCTTGGAAAGAGCCGCTGCTGGGCCCCAATGGCTTGGATCTGGACAAGCTGAAGAACGACATCCAACCCTGGCAGGCCCGCCGTGCGGTAGAGTACATGACCCACGCGCCGCTGGGATCTCTGAACTCGGTGGGGGGTGTGGCTACCGAGATCAACACGGTGAACTTCACCAGCCCGCGCACCTGGCTGGCAGCCCACAACTTCATCTTCGGCTTCCTGTTCTTCGTCGGTCACCTGTGGCATGCTGGTCGCGCGCGCGCCGCTGCTGCCGGCTTTGAGAAGGGGATCAGCCGCGAGAACGAGCCGGTTTACCGGATGAAGCCGATCCGATAAGCCCGGAAGTCTCTCGGAGATCACAACCTTTGGCCCCCGGCAGGGGGCCTTTTTTTGGGGATCCCCCCTGCCGGGATGGACAGAGAGGGAAGCACGGGTAGAGACTGGGAAGGCCGAATGCGCAAATCAAGATGCACAAAGTTCCGGTTACGGTCATCACCGGATTTTTGGGATCCGGCAAGACCACTTTGATCCGTCACCTTTTGCTCA
>NZ_JANSHG010000267.1:0-1863 GCF_047461555.1 Synechococcus sp. WC101 | reverse complement strand
TCGGTGGGTTGGCCCTGAAGTTGGGCTTGAAAAATGGCGGGGAACAGCCAGCGATCGTCAGGGTGAATGCGGCGCATCCAGGCCTGGGGATTGGCGTAGGCCTCTGCAGGGGAAAGGCCCCAAATGGCTTCACAGGCGGGGCTGACGTAAATCAGCTCTTTGCCGCAGAGCGTTGAAATCCAAAACAGTTGCTGGCTGTTCTCAGCCAGTTGCAAAAAACGATGTTCGCTCTCTCTGCGGGCTTCTTCCAGTTGCTGTTGCCGTTCTTTAAGCTGGCGGGAGGCTGTAATATCGGTAACAAACCCTTCAAAATAGAGGGGCTCCCCCTGCTCGTTGTACAGGGCGCGGGCGTTTAAAGAAATCCAGATTTTTTTGCCGTCCTTGCGGCAGACCTGCTGCTCCGCGTGCACGACCTGGCCTTCCTTCAGCATGCGCTGTACGAACTCAGATCGCTGCTCTGGATCGCCGTAGATCTGAGTGCCGATATCGGAGACGTGGCGCATCAAATCTTCCGGGGATTCGTAGCCGAAAATATGGGCCAGAGCCGGGTTGGCCACCAGATATTTCCCTTCTGGAGTGGTTTGAAAAATCCCTTCGACGGCGTTCTCGAAGATCGGCTGGTAGCGGGCGGCGGTGCTGCGGCTGTGCTGCAGTTGCGTCTGGAGCTGCTCGAGGGCTTGTCGCTGCTCCTGGGCCTGGAGCAGGATGTGTCGCAGGCTAAGGGCGATGAGGTCGATCTGTCCCCGTTCGGGGAGGCTCAGTTGGCGGGGGCGCTCCCCCAGCAGGTAAAGTGTTGCCAGCCGCCTCCCTCCCTCATCCAGCAGGGGAAAGGCTTCCTGAAAGGGCCAAGATCCGCCGATGGGGTTGGGCGGCTCGTTGCCGGGGATCTGCTGGGGGTTGGGGTAGAGGATCCCTTTTGCAGGCGAGTCGGAATGGGATCCCGGCTGGACCAGTTCTAGATAGACCCAGGGTACGTTCAGCAGTTGCCCCAGCAATTGCAACAGCGGGTACAGCGCCGCAGCGGACTCTGTCTTCAGTTCAGTTGGAAGGGACAGCTCTTCCCTGGCGGCGGCCTGCCCGGCAACACAACCGTTCACAACGGATCTTGGTGACCTAGAAATGGGAGGCGACATGGGAAAAACTCGGCTGGGAAGCTAGCTCTACCCAGTCCATCAGGATAGATGGGGGGTACCTGTTGAGTTGGTCTTCACAGGGCAAAAAGCAAGGGATCCCCTGCAGGTACGCCCGTTCTGCACCCCCTATCTATACTTTAGCGATGCTCTGGAGAAACTTTAGTGAAACATGCTGCTGACGGAGCTGTCTTCGTGAATGCGCCAGATCGCTTCTCCCAGCACGCTCGCCACCGAGAGGACGGTTAAGCCTGGAAAATGCCGCTCTGGAGGGATGGGGATGGTGTTGGTGACGATCACCTCTTCAAACAGCCCGCCCTGCAGGCGTTCGATGGCGGGATCGGAAAAGACCGGGTGAATGGCGCAAGCGTAAACCGCCTTGGCTCCCGACTTGCGCAGCAACTTTGCCCCTTCGGAAATGGTGCCCGCCGTATCGATCATGTCATCCACAAGGATGGCGATTTTACCGCGCACATCGCCAATGAGGTTCATGACTTCCACGTCGTTGTGGGCCTGGCGGCGCTTGTCGATAATTGCCAGCGGGGCTTCCTTGAGTTTTTTGGCAAAGGCGCGAGCCCGCGCTACTCCCCCTACATCGGGAGAGACGACCACAATATCCTCGTCGAGCAGGCCTTTTTCTTTGAGGTAGGCCTGCAGAACCGGCTGGGCATAGACGTGGTCGAGGGGGATGTCGAAGTAGCCCTGGATCTGGGCCGAGTGGAGATCCATGGCC
>NZ_JANSHG010000266.1:0-1878 GCF_047461555.1 Synechococcus sp. WC101 | reverse complement strand
GGCTAGAATGGGTGAGCGTTCTTAACAAAAGATAAAATTCCAGAGTCGACTGCTCTGGAGAGCTATCTGTTCCCAACCCAAGGGTTGACATGCTGGTTAGTTTGCAACGGGATCCCTGTCAAACTGCCTCGGCGGCGGAGCTGCGGCGGGTGCTGCAGGGGATCGGCCCTCTCTCCTGCCCGCTGCAGTACAACTTTCACCTGCACACCTGCTGCTCCGATGGGCGCATGGACCCGGCAGACTTGGCGGAGCAGGCGCGCCGGCACGGCCTCAAGGGCCTGGCCATCACCGATCACCACACCCTGAAGGGCTACGAGCAAGCGCAAGCCTATCTGGATCGCCCCGAGGACCCCCTGCTATGGACGGGGATCGAGATTACAGCCAACCTGCTGGGCTGCGAGGTGCATATTCTTGGCTACGGCTTCGATCCGGCGGATCCTGTTTTGGATCCCTACATCCAGGGGGAGCAAGTTCCCGGCCTGCCCGCCGCTGAGGCCATTGGGGCCATTCAAGCAGCAGGCGGCCTGGCGGTGTTGGCCCATCCCTTTCGCTACTGGCTGCCTGCGGAAGAGCTGGTGCCGGCAGCCGTGGAGTTGGGCCTGGATGGCCTTGAGGTCTACTACGCCTACAAAAACCCCGACATTTGGGCTCCCAGCCCAGAGGAGGCGGCGATTGGGGAAAAGCTGGCAGAGACCTACGGACTTTTGAAAACCTGCGGCACCGACTCCCACGGCCCCAGCATCCTCAGGCGTATCTAGCCGACTTGTCCAGCCCATCTAGGGGCGGGGATAGAGCAACTGGCCCAGGCGGCGCAACTGCTCGGCCGTGCCCATACACAGCAGCAGATCCCCCGGTTGCAACAGGGTGTCACCGCTGGGGCCGCCAATCAGCTGGCCATCGGCTCGCCGAATTGCCACCACCAACGCGCCGGATCGCGCCCTTAGATTGGCTTTCCCCAGGGTCTGGCCAACATAGGGGCATTCTTGCGCCGCCAGCTCGTACTCTTCCAAGTAAAAAGTGCGATCTCGACCCGACAGGATCCCATCCACAAAGTCCACCACGCGGGGGCGCAGGGCAGCCGCTGCCATCCGTTTTCCACCGGTGATGAAGGGAGAGATGGCGTGGGCAACGCCCGCTCGCTGCAGCTTTTGCAAAGCCTCTTCCGTGTTGGCGCGGGCAATGGTGCGGATACGAGGGTTGAGGGTGCGGGCCGACAGCACCACATAGAGGTTTTCGGCATCGCTGGAGAGGGCGGCAATCAACCCCTCGGCCTGCTGCACCCGCGCCGCCAGCAAGGTGGCATCGAGAGTGCTGTCTCCCTGGAGAGCGACATATCCCAGCTCTTGGGCCACCTGAATTGCCTCGGCCGATTGATCGATCACCAAAAAGGGCACCCCCTCTGCCTGAAACTCCTGGGCCACCTGTCGCCCAATGCGCCCAAAACCGCAGACGATGTAGTGGTTGTTCAGCGCTTCCATCTGTTTCTTCCACTTCCGCTGCCGGATCCCTTCCTGAAAATGCCCCTGGATGAGGGCCTCTGTAAAGCGGTTCACCATGAACCCGATGCTCAAGACCCCCATCAGGATCAAGGCCACCGTGAACAAGCGCCCCCGATCCCCCAGCGGCTGCACCTCCATGAAGCCCACAGTAGTTAGGGTGATAACGCTCATGTAAAAAGCTTCCACCCAAGGCCATTGCTCCACCCCGTGGTACCAAAGGGTGCCGATCAGGACAACGCCCAGCAGCGCCCCTACTCCCAAACTCAGATCCCGCTGGATACCGGGATCCCTTTTGGCAGGAGGAAACGGGGGACGAGCAGAAGCCATACGGCCCAGCCAGATCGAGCGGGGAAAAAGCGAGAACTACAATGGGTAGGAG
>NZ_JANSHG010000265.1:0-1889 GCF_047461555.1 Synechococcus sp. WC101 | reverse complement strand
GCAGAGCTCAACCCCCCCGGCCCAGGGAAGAAGGAGGAGACCTGAGCGCCAGCCACCCGGTCTTACGAAGCCGCCACCGCTGCCGAGGAGCGCCGCCGCCGCCCCAGGGCTATCCGTTCCTGTTCTGTCTTCGTCTCCCCTGTGGGCAGAGCAGTTACAGGTACAGACTCCTCCTCAGGCGATTGCACAAAAACCAGCACCGTCGGCTTGCCGGGCAACTGTTCCCGCACAAAGCGGCGCACCACCCGCTCCACTTCTGCCTTGAGGCCGGCCCAGTCAATATCCAGCCTGCCCCGCTCCAGCGAGCGGGCAAAGCGCGGCCAAGCTTGCTTGAGGGTGTCCTCCAGCAGGGGTTTCAGGTCGGATCCCTTGAGAGAGGTGCCCTCGCCTGCCAGGCCCAAGCTTTGCACCTGCGGCGTGCAGAGCAACTGGCCCCTGCCATCCAAGCTGATCACCACCGTCAGCATGCCATCTTTGGCCATCTGCTGGCGCTCTTGCAGCATCTCGTCCATCACCACCCCATCGTGGGAAGCGGCGATCATCTGCAGGCCAGAAGGCACTTTGTCTACAATGGCAATGCGCTCCTGGTTCACCTCCACCACATCGCCGTTGCCGATGATCACGATGTTTTCCCGCGGGATCCCCATGCTCATCGCCGTTTCGGCGTGCTTGACGAGCATGCGGTACTCCCCGTGGGTAGGAACAAAGAACTTGGGGCGCGTGAGGGCGATCATCAGCTTTTGGTCTTCCTGACAGCCGTGGCCGGAGACGTGTAGCCCCTTGTCCTTGCCGTAGATGACATCGGCTCCCAGCTCCATCAGCTTGTCGATGACCCGCGTTACTGCGAGCGTGTTGCCGGGAATGGGGTTGGCCGACCAAATCACCGTGTCTCCTGGCTTGATCTGCAACTGCGGATGCTCGCCGTTGGCAATGCGGGTCAGAGCAGCCAGCGGCTCGCCTTGGGATCCCGTGGTGAGGATGATCACTTTGTCGTCCGGCAGGCTGTTGATGACATGCATCGGCTGCAGCGTCTCGTCCTTGCAGCGGATGTAGCCCAGGCGCCGCGCGTGAGCCACCACGTTCAACATCGAGCGCCCCAGCAAAGACACCACCCGGCCCTGCTGCTCAGCAATCTGCAACACCAAGTTGAGGCGATGTACCGAAGAAGCGAAGGTAGTGATGATCACCCGTCCCTTGGCTCCCGCAATCGCCTTGGTAAGGCCTGGCACTACCGAGGCTTCGGAAGGAGTAAACCCGGGCACCTCGGCGTTGGTGGAGTCGCTAATCAGACACAGCACCCCCTTTTCCCCGTGCTCGGCCAGCCGCTGCAGGTCGAAGCGCTCCCCATCCACCGGTGTGTGGTCGATCTTGAAGTCGCCCGTCTGGATGACAACACCCACCGGCGTGTGCAGAGCCACCGTGAAGCTGTCGGGAAAAGAGTGGGTATTGCGGATGAATTCGGCAAAAAAGTTCTTGCTCAGGGGCACGATATCTCGCGGCCCGACCGGGCGCAATTCTGTGCGGTTCAACAGCCCCACCTCGCGCAGCTTGTCCTCCAGCAGCGCCAGCGCCAAACGCGGGCCATAGATAACCGGAATGTCGAATTCTCGTAGGTGATACGGGATCCCGCCAATGTGATCTTCGTGGCCGTGGGTAACTACCATCCCCCGCACCTTGTCCCGGTTTTGCTTGATGTAGGTCATGTCCGGCAGCACGATGTTGATGCCGTGCATGCTCTCATCGGGAAAAGCCAAACCGGCATCCAGCAGGATGATGTCATCCTCGTAGCGGAAGGCCCAGGTGTTTTTGCCGATCTCCCGCTCGCCTCCTAGCGGGATCATCTGCAGAGAGGAAGTGGGCTTAGCTGCCGAAGCCGCAGGACGGGAAGC
>NZ_JANSHG010000264.1:0-1930 GCF_047461555.1 Synechococcus sp. WC101 | reverse complement strand
GATCGGGAGCCGGGCTGTGGGCTGCGGGAGCTGGACTGGGAGCGGCGGGGGTTTTACCTACAGCTTTTACATGAACTCCAGGAAGCGCAAGCGGCAAACTCTGCCCCAGCTTGCCCAGGTCTCAAGCGAAGGGGGGAGGGGCACCACCTGACCTGCCGTAAGCAGAGCCATCGCATCCTGACCGATTCCGACCTAGACTGGCAAGAGGATTGAGGCGGATAGAGCCTTTGGCCCTGGTTGATTGCCTTCGCCGCTTCCTTACATGATGATGGTAGGACCTCTTGACCATGCTCCTCCAGAAACGGCCTTTTAACCCCAAGGCCTAAAACTCCCACTGAGCAGCTCCTATGGTTCTCTCGGATCCCCTTCACCTTATCGTCCAAGAGGTGCAGCAGGGCGAGTACGCAGACCGGGTAAAAAAGCTGGTTTACTTCACCTGCACCCGCACTTGGACAAACGACGCTGTCAAGCTGAGCGGGGAGGAGCTAAAGGCTCTGCTGGAGCAGCTCTACCGCGAGCATGCGACCCTGGAGGACCTAGTCCGGCGTTTTCGCGACGCCATCAGCCAAATCAACAAGAAGGCTGAATACGCCCGCGTCGCCAAACTGCTGCTGAGCAAGCTCGAGCTCCTCTATCACCAATCTCAATCGGATCCCGGCAGCCCTCTGACTGCTTCATCTGGGGATCTGCCGGCTTGGGTGGCGCCTGCGCCCAGCTTACCTGTGAGATACGGCGGCCTACAACTGCACAAGCAAGACTACGACCCGTTCGAGTTGCGGGCGGGGGTGATGCAGCAGACAAGTCCCTTGCGGGCCAAGCTGGTTTTGTTCACGGCTTTGCACCACAGGCTAGAGCCCACGGTGCAAGGGTTGGCGGCCCTACGGCGCTACAGTCTCGACGAGCTGCTCAGAGCCCTTTACGACGCCTGCAACTCCCCGCAGGAGCTGGAAGCGCGGCTGCAACAGGCGGTGCAGCAGCTCCAGGAGCCGGAGCAGGATAGCCAAGCAGCTAACGCCGTGCTGCAGATGCTGCAGCCTCTCTACGTTTACGTGTCCCAAGAAACAATGGCCGGTGGGGGGCTAGCTGCCGAGACTCTCGCCGCCGATCTCGATTGGCTCAATGGGGAAAATGCCGTCGGCACTGGCGGGACGGAGTCCAGCCGCATCACTTGGCTGGAGTCCGAAAGCCCGAACGAGGGGGAAGCGACAGCCGAGCCCCCTGCTTTTTCTGCTCCTGCCGTTCTGGCGTCAGAGCTTCCAGAACCCTGCCGCCAACTGCTGCACCGTAGCGCCGGATCCCTGATGGCCACCATCGAGAACACCCTGAGCGAGTTGGGCAACGCCCTGGACGAAGGGCTGCAGGACGAGGATCCGGACCAATACCTGAGCCTCAAACACCAGGTGCTGCGTGGCCTTCTGAAAGACGTAGAGGGATCCGCTGCCCTGTTCAGAGGGATCCTGAGTAGGCTGGAGCAGTCGGAGTGGGGTTTGCTGCGGCCCGCCGGCAATGCGGGACAGCCAGGAGAGACGGCCGAGATGCCGCTTCAGGTGGGGGATCCCTATGCCGCTCTGCGGGAGGTGCTGGCCACCAGCGAGCTGGCCCGCCAAAAGCCCCAGTTGGAGCAGGAAGTGATGCGCTTGGTGCGGCGCAGCATTGGCGCGATCAAAACCGCCATTGAAAATGCCCTGAGCGAGCTGGGCCAGGCCTTGGACGAACAGTTCCAGAGCCGTCCCCTAGAAGAAGCCTTAGTTCTCAAGTACCAGACGTTGCGCGCCTTTTTGCAGGAAGTCGAGGAGATCTCCACCAAGTTCGCCGCTTTCTTGGCCCGCATGGAGGAGGCAGAGCGCCGTCTATTTGGCCTGGTTTGAAAACCAAGCCCGCCATTCTGGGATCCCGTCAACTCGCCTGAAGTCAGAGAGAGCTGTAGCTG
>NZ_JANSHG010000263.1:0-2040 GCF_047461555.1 Synechococcus sp. WC101 | reverse complement strand
GAGGTGGCCCACTCGGAGGCCGGTGCCTTTCTCATTCGCAATTTTGTCTATCACATCTGCGGCTGCGAGCCCACCTGGACAACGGAAGCTTTTCTGGAGGAGGCCATTCGGGAAGTCCGTGCCCGCGTGGGCGACAAGAGGGTGCTGTTGGCCCTTTCGGGGGGGGTGGACAGCTCTACTTTGGCTTTTCTGCTACACAAGGCCATTGGGGATCAGCTCACCTGCGTGTTCATCGACCAGGGGTTCATGCGCAAGGATGAGCCGCAGCGGCTGCTGCGCCTTTTCCAAGAGCAATTTCACATCCCTGTCCACTACGTGGACGGACAAGAGCGCTTTCTCCGCCAGTTGCAGGGGGTCACCGATCCCGAGGAGAAGCGCAAACGCATCGGGGCAGAGTTTATTCGCGTGTTTGAGGAGGAGTCGCAGCGGCTGGGCCCCTTCGAGTACCTGGCCCAGGGCACCCTTTACCCCGATGTGATCGAGTCGGCCAACACCAATGTGGATCCGGTTACCGGAGAGCGCATTGCCGTCAAGATCAAAAGCCACCACAACGTCGGCGGCTTGCCGGAGAATCTGCGCTTTAAGCTGGTAGAACCTCTGCGCAAGCTCTTCAAAGATGAGGTACGGCAACTGGCCCGTTCGTTGGGCTTGCCGGAAGAAATTGTTGGCCGCCATCCTTTCCCGGGACCGGGCCTGGCCATCCGCATTGTGGGCGAGGTCACCAAAGAGCGGCTGGAGATCCTGCGCGAGGCCGACATGATTGTCCGCCAGGAGATCAACCGCTCCGGCTACTATCCCAAGCTGTGGCAAGCCTTTGCCGTGTTGCTGCCGGAAGTGCGCTCGGTGGGGGTGATGGGGGATAAGCGCACCTATGCCTGCCCGGTGGTGGTGCGACTGGTCACCAGCGAAGACGGCATGACGGCGGACTGGGCTAGGGTGCCCTACGACCTCTTGGCCACCATCTCCAACCGCATCGTCAACGAGGTGCCGGGCGTCAACCGCGTAGTCTACGACATCACCTCCAAGCCCCCCGGCACCATCGAGTGGGAGTGATGCTGGTCGGGCGGGATCCCTTGCCTCTGGCCTCAAGGCCGGACTGGAGCGATTACCTATGGCCTGCTTCCGGCAGGGAATAGGAAGGGCTTGAGCTGAAAGGCTGAGCGGCTTGCACTTCCATACGGGCCAGGGTTGTGGCCGCGTCGGCCAGTTGTAGGGCTAGGTTGGCACGGCTAATCGGATCCCGGGCATTCCAGAGATCTTGTCCCAGACAAAACACTCGATAGCGAAAAGCTTTGATGGAGTGCGATGGGATCACTTTGACGGTCATGGTTACAACCTTTTTTCCACAGCAATCTGAGCGTTCAGCAGAACCCGCTCCGGCTCGAGGTAAACAAATGTTACCAAAACAACTTCGTTGGCACCCCTAATCGCAACCGGGCAGGTGGCTTTTTGCGGTTCCACCCGTTCATGCCGTACCCCCACAGTGTATTCTCCAATCGGCAGGTCATCAAAGCCGGCGTCGGCGTAGATTAACTCGATGGTTTCTTCGGCAATCAGTTGCCCCTCCCGCTCCAGAAAGGCGACAAAAGGGATCCCGTCGATGGAAGTGAGGGCGTTGTTGGCCTGGTTGCGGATCATCACAAAGATGTCGGACATAGCTGGGATGCCCTCTCTCAAGGCTCCCCTCGCGAGGCTGCCGGAACAGGGCCCGACGATTCTAAGCCGCCACCCAGTTCTTAGCCCTGGACGGGCGCCGGGACAAGACAGGCTTCCAACTTTTGCCGCAGCTTGGCCGTATCGAGGTGCTGGCCGATGAGCACCAACTGGTTTTTGGGCTGGCGAGGCCAGGCGTCGCTGCTGAGGGTGTAGCGCCGACCGCTGAGGTGGAAGATATGTCGCTCTGGGCTTTCCTCAAACCACAGGATCCCTTTGGCCCGAAAGACTGCATCGGGCAACTCGTTGAGAAAGTTCTGGAAAGCGTCTAGAGAGAAGGGGCGATCGCTCTCAAAGGCCAGGGAGTTAAAACCATCGACCTCGATG
>NZ_JANSHG010000262.1:0-2045 GCF_047461555.1 Synechococcus sp. WC101 | reverse complement strand
AGGATCCCAGTCGCCCCAAAAGCCTGCAAAACTGCAAGTATGATCTCAGCATTTTTCGCGCTCATGGCATCCGCCTACAAGGGATCCAATTTGATCCCATGTTGGCTAGCTATGTGCTCAATCCAGAAGCTAGCCACAACTTGGCTGATTTGGCATCTACCTATCTAAATTTACCCACCACCAGCTATGAAAAGCTGCTGGGCAAAGCAGACTCCATTGCCGATCTGCCTATCCCCAAAGTGGCAGAATATTGCGGAACTGATGCCTACTGCGCCTATCGTTTGGTGCCCATCCTCACCGAAAAGCTACAGCAAACTGACCCACGCCTCTGGAACCTTTTTATCCAGGTGGAGCTGCCCTTGGCTCATGTTTTGGAAGGAATGGAGTGGGTCGGCATCCGCATCGACACTGAGTTTCTCAAGCAGTTTTCTCAGGAACTGGAAAAAGAGCTGCAGACTCTGGAGCAGAAAGCCTACGCCCAAGCAGGCGAGGTTTTTAACCTCAACTCTCCCAAACAACTGGGATCCCTGCTCTTTGAAAAGCTCAAGCTAGATGTCCGCAAAACTCGCAAGACGGCCACCGGCTACTCCACCGACGCCTCGGTTTTGGAAAAGCTGGAAGGGGATCACCCAGTCATTGAAACCATTCTCCAGTACCGCACCCTGGCCAAGCTCAAATCCACCTATGTGGACGCGCTGCCGGCTCTGGTAAGACGCGATACGGGTAGGGTGCACACCAGCTTCAACCAGACTGTTACCGCTACTGGCCGACTCAGCTCCTCTAACCCCAACCTGCAAAACATCCCCATCCGCAGCGAGTTCAGCCGCCGCATTCGCCAGGCCTTCATTCCCCAAGAGGGGTGGTTGTTGGCCTCAGCTGACTACTCACAAATTGAGCTGCGCATCTTGGCCCACCTCAGCCAAGAGCCAACGCTCATCGAGGGCTTTCGCTCAGGGGAAGATGTGCACACCCTTACCGCTCGCTTGCTCTTTGAAAAACAAGAAGTAACCAGCGAAGAACGCCGCCTGGCCAAGACGATTAACTATGGGGTGATCTACGGCATGGGGGCGCAGCGTTTTGCCCGCACTGCCGGCGTCTCTCTAGCGGAGGCGAAGGAATTTTTGCGGCGATTTAACGAGCGCTACGCCGGCGTTTTTGCCTATCTCCGTGCCACCGAAGCCTTTGTGGAAAAGCACGGCTATGTGGAAACCCTTTTAGGCCGCCGTCGCTATTTTCCCAATTTGTCTCAGCTATCCGGCCATCGCAAACAGGCCGAGCTGCGGGCTGCCGTGAACGCCCCCATCCAGGGATCCGCCTCAGACATCATCAAAGTGGCCATGGTGCGCTTGCAGGAAAAGCTGCAGCATTTTCGCTCGCGTTTGCTTTTGCAGGTTCACGACGAGCTGGTGTTTGAAGTAGAGCCCTCCGAATGGCAGGACTTACGGCCCCTCATTCAAAGAGAAATGGAAGAGGCAGTGCCCCTTTCCATACCGCTGGTGGTGGACATTCAAATTGGCCACAACTGGAAGGAGGCCAACTAAGGGATCCCGGCCTCGGAGAAATGTTAAGCTATGTAAAAGTGTGTGAAAGTGTTGGTTATCTCCCTATGGCCGTTGAGATCTACACGTGGCGTTTTTGTCCCTTCTGCATCCGCGCCAAGCAACTGTTGGATCGCAAAGGGGTGAAGTACATCGAATACGCCATCGATGGGGATGAGGCGGCGCGGGCGGAGATGGCCAAGCGGGCCAACGGGCGCCGCTCCGTGCCCCAGATTTTCATCAACAACCAGCACATCGGCGGCTGCGACGACCTCTACGCCCTTGAGGCCCAGGGCAAGCTGGATTTGCTCCTGCAGCAGGCCAGCTAGCTGCCTGCTTTCCTGCTAGCCTGGGCGGGATCCAAACCCGTTAACTTGTGGCTAACCGGCGGCCTGCCTGAGCTGGGCACGGGCTTGTTTGAGCATGGCAATCAGGGTGTGGTGGGCATCTTCAGAATCTTTGAGAGGGTGATCAAAGGGGATGCGCAGCTTCCGCACAGCCCCATCC
>NZ_JANSHG010000261.1:0-2121 GCF_047461555.1 Synechococcus sp. WC101 | reverse complement strand
GCCTGGGCCTGGCCTATTTGGGGGCGCAAGCCATCCTGGATTCCCAGCCCAGCAGCACCGGTTTAGCGCTGAGGAAGTGATGCAAGAATACAGCGGTACCATCGAGTTCCTGGATATCGAAGGGGGGGTGTGGGTGCTGACGCTCCCTTCCGGCCAGCACTACGCCCTCTTCCGCGCCCCCAAAGAGCTCTTACAAGAGGGGTTGGAAGTCACCATCCAGGGACAGCTCAAAGAAGATATGGTGACGGTGGCTCAGGTGGGGCCGGTCTTGGAGGTGAAGAGCTTCCGGACGCAGCCCTAGCTAACCCGATAAACAGCCTGGGATCCCCGCCTGGGGATCCCGATTTTTTTAGAGAGCTTGCTGCGGCTGCAAGGCAGCACCCGCCTTGATTGAAAGCTTGACTAAAACTCGAACCGTTGCATCCCTGCCGTTACCGGATCGAAACCGGCGGGGAAGCAGGTGTTGTGGTTGTACTGGGCTCCGCTTAAATTGGCTCCCTCCAAACAGGCTCCCTCCAGGTCGGCATAGCGCAGATCGGCACAGCGCAAGTCGGCATTGGCCAGATTGCTGCCGCGCAGGTTGGCATAGCGCAGGTTGGCCCCATGCAAGTCAGACCCGCGCAGGTCGGCCCGGCGCAGATCGACCCCCCGCAAGAAGGCGTACTCCAGACAAGATTGGGGAAAGTGACGCTCTCCTTGCCGGTAACGGCTGAGCAGCTCTGAGGCCCCCCGCAGCCCACATTGGGCAATGGTTTGAGTCATAATGCTTCTCCCAACTCAGACCCGATCCTTATATCTCCATCATCTCTACCCTTATTGGCCTGAATGGGTTTTGATCAAAGTTGCTTAACAAATAATTTTGGTTTTTTGGCAAGTTGTTCCCCCCAAGTCTTGCCTACAAGATCTATCCTCAGAGATAGCGGAAACTGCTCCAAACTTAGCTTTGCCAAGCAATATTTCTTAATTCTTTGTTGTGAAGGATGCTGAACAATTGGTCTTGTCTGCGGAGCCGCTCGCCCACTGCAAACTCTGCTAGGCATCTTGGTCCCAAGGGCTGGACATAATCAATCCAGCCGTCGCCTTCCCTTCTCTGCGGTTGGTCAAGCGCCCCATGGCTACAGCTTGCTAGGGCCCAGGGCCCGCTGTAAGCCACTTGCAGGAGTAGAGTCTAGTCGGCTCGAAACTGCGGAGCGAAGAAGTTCTTAATTTTTTGTTCAAACTGTTCATCCTAGAGCACCATGCCGAAACGGAAGCGAATTGGGATCCTCACCAGCGGTGGCGATTGTGGCGGCCTCAACGCCGTCATCCGGGCGGTGGTGCGGCGGGCCCGCGACTATGACATGGAGGTTTACGGCATCAAAAACGCGACCGCAGGTCTGATGGCGCGACCGGTGGAAGCGGAGCTGCTGGACGTGAAGCGGGTTTCGGGCATTTTGCGCTATGGCGGCACCATTCTGGGTACGGTGAACAGGGGCAACCCCTTCGCCTATCCCATGCCCGATGGCAGCTTGGTGGATCGCTCGGCAGAGGTGATCACGGGTTACCACCGGCTGGGGTTGGATGCGCTCATTGGGGTGGGGGGAGATGGCAGCCTGGCCATTCTCCGGCAGCTAGCTTTGCAGGGGGATTGGAACTTTGTCGGGATCCCTAAGACCATCGACAACGATGTCGGCGCCACCGAGTATTCCGTGGGATTCAATACGGCTCTGAGCGTGGCGGTGCAGGCTCTGGATCAGCTCACCTACACGGCCATCAGCCACAGCCGCGTCATGGTCATGGAGGTGATGGGGCGGGATGCCGGTCACATTGCCCTCAGCGCTGGCATCGCCGGGGGGGCGCATGTGATCCTGATCCCGGAGATCCCCTACAAGCTGGAAAACGTCTGCAAAAGAATCCTCGACCGCAAAGAGCGGGGCAACAATTTCAGCATTGTGGTGGTGGCGGAGGCTGTTCGCACCGAGTCGGGAGAGCCGGTGACCTACACCAACAGCCTGGGGCAGTCTCTCTACGGCGGTATTGGCTATTACATCGGCAACGAGATCGCGCTGCGCACCGGCATCGAGACGCGGGTGATGGTTTTGGGCCATCTGCAGCGGGGAGGCACCCCTTCTCCTTTGGATC
>NZ_JANSHG010000260.1:0-2134 GCF_047461555.1 Synechococcus sp. WC101 | reverse complement strand
GGGCCAGCACCGTGCGAATTGCCTGATAGGTCAGGTAGCTGATCAAGGTTTTGGCCGTATCTTTGGCGATCTGTTTCAGATCCATGGCCAGTCCAGGGGTAAGCCGAAGCAGCGGGGCAAGAGAACTCTGGGGATCCCTTGCCCCCGGCAGATCTCTAGAGCGTATCGACGGGCTTGAACTCGAACTTGATCTCCTTCCACAGCTCGCAGGCAGCCGCCAGTTCCGGCGACCACTTGGCCGCTTCGCGGATGATCTCGTTGCCCTCACGGGCCAGATCCCGACCCTCATTGCGGGCCTGGATACAGGCTTCTAGGGCCACCCGGTTGGCAGTGGCGCCTGGCGCGTTCCCCCAGGGGTGTCCCAGGGTTCCGCCACCAAACTGCAGCACCGCGTCGTCGCCGAAGATCTCCACCAGCGCCGGCATGTGCCAGACGTGAATGCCACCGGAGGCCACCGGCATCACCCCAGGCATGGAGGCCCAATCTTGGGTGAAGAAAATGCCGCGGGAGCGGTCGGCCTCCACGTAGTTTTCCCGCATGAGATCCACAAAGCCCATGGTGATGGCGCGGTCGCCCTCCAACTTGCCCACCACCGTACCGGCATGCAGGTGGTCGCCGCCGGACATGCGCAAGCACTTGGCCAGCACCCGGAAGTGGATGCCGTGGTTTTTCTGGCGGTCAATCACGGCATGCATGGCGCGGTGAATGTGCAGCAGGATGCCGTTGTCGCGGCACCACTTGGCCAAGCTGGTGTTGGCGGTAAATCCGGCAGTCAGGTAATCGTGCATGATGATGGGGGCACCGATCTCCTTGGCAAACTCCGCCCGCTTGAACATCTCCTCACAGGTGGGCGCCGTCACGTTCAGGTAGTGCCCCTTGATCTCGCCAGTCTCTGCCTGCGCCTTGTGGACAGCCTCCATCACAAAGAGGTAGCGATCCCGCCAGCGCTGGAAGGGCTGGGAGTTGATGTTTTCGTCGTCTTTGGTGAAGTCCAACCCGCCCCGCAGCGCCTCGTACACGGCCCGTCCGTAGTTTTTGGCGGAAAGGCCCAGCTTGGGCTTGATGGTGCAGCCCAGCAGCGGACGGCCGTACTTGTTCAACTTGTCCCGCTCCACCTGAATGCCGTGGGGAGGGCCCTGGAAGGTCTTCAGGTAGGCCACCGGGATCCGCACATCCTCCAGCCGCAACGCTTTCAAGGCTTTGAAGCCAAAGACGTTGCCTACAATCGAGGTGAGCATGTTGGTGACCGAGCCTTCCTCGAACAGATCCAGCGGGTAGGCGACGAAGCAGAAGTATTGATTCTCTTCGCCCGGGACCGGCTCGATGTCGTAGCAGCGGCCCTTGTACCGATCCAAGTCGGTGAGCAGATCCGTCCACACGGTTGTCCAGGTGCCGGTCGAAGATTCAGCCGCCACAGCCGCCCCGGCCTCTTCGGGGGGAACGCCCGGCTGAGGAGTAACCCGGAAACAGGCCAAGACGTCGGTATCCTTGGGCGTGTAATCGGGCGTGTAATACGTGAGTCGGTAATCCTTTACGCCGGCTTGATAGCCCTTTTTGGTTTGGGTTGCTGAGTAGGCCACGTTGATCTCCCTCTAAACGAATCACAAAACCAGAAAATGCCATTCACGGATGCAATCAAGAGGCAAAACTCAGGGCCAAAACCACAGACCACCGAGTTTTCGTGAATGAACTCGCCTCACAACTGTGAGGCCCTACTTGGGCTTCGAGACAGTCTTCATCCAAGCGGATGTAAAGTCCTAAACCCTCCTTTTCAAGCGCTGCCAATCGCTAGCCTCAACCGCCTGGATTTTGGAAATCCAGTGGCGAGATTTCTATACACTGTCTAGGCTAGAACTTTGACAAAAACAAGCCTACATTGGTTTAATCCTAAGCTATCATCCGCAAAGACAGGCTGATCGTTACTTTCTTTATGAGTTCGATTAGTTTGATTAAAGTAAGCCCCCTTGGTTGGCGCCGAAAATATAGATTTCTTTGGCTTTCTTAATATCCCTGGGTGGGATCCCTGGAAAAGGCAAAAGCTCCCTTGAGAAGGGAGCTGGGTGGGTTTGTCTGCAGCGGCC
Source organism: Synechococcus sp. WC101 (assembly GCF_047461555.1). Taxonomy (NCBI): domain Bacteria; kingdom Bacillati; phylum Cyanobacteriota; class Cyanophyceae; order Synechococcales; family Synechococcaceae; genus Synechococcus; species Synechococcus sp. WC101. The sequence continues at coordinate 53 of NZ_JANSHG010000260.1, read as the reverse complement.
AGAGGGGCTAAGAAACGGCGGCCAAGGATGGTTGGGGTCTCCTGGTGATCACC
>NZ_JANSHG010000259.1:0-2148 GCF_047461555.1 Synechococcus sp. WC101 | reverse complement strand
TGCGCCGCTCCATTTTGTTGACGGCGGCAAATCCGCCCTGGTGCTTGCTGATTAGGCCCACCAGGGGAGTTAGCAGCAGCGGCTCGCTGGAATAAACCATCACGTTCAGGGTGGGGTAGTTCTCGAAAATATGGCGCAAGAACTCTAGGCCCGGCTCGGCAGACTGTTCGCCGCTGGTTTGGCCGTAGAGCAAGTCGGCTACTACCAAGTCCGGCTGTTCCCGCTGCAGGCGCAGGATGGCGTCCATCGGGTTGGAGACTGTGATGCACTGAGCATCGGCTGCAAGCCGTTGCAGCCATTCGCAATTGTTTTGGGCGACCTCGGGATGATCCTCGACAATCAAGAACTTGAGCGGGGCAGTTCGGCTCTCGACCTCAAACATCGATCCACTCCTCCAAATCCAGCGTCGGCTGCGGGGGGACGGCCAAAACCCCTTTGCAGTTTAGGGATCCCACCGACAAACTACCCTAGTGTAGCCCCAAGTTGGGCCTGAGAAGGCGCAGCAGGGTAGGCTAGAGGGTGATGTTAACCGGATCCCGACTGTGGTACCCCTGCAAGATCGCAACCCAACCACCCGCACTGCCTACGTTACCTATGCTTTGGTGCTTATCAACATCCTGGTTTTTGTGTATGAGCTTACCCTATCACCGCAAGAGCTGGCGGCTTTCTTCCGAGAGTGGGCAGTGGTGCCAGCGGAACTGACGGCCAGCTTTCGGGGGGAGGCCACCTCTTCGCTGCGCCCCGAATGGGTAACGCTATTTACCTCGCAATTTTTGCACGGGGGCTTTTTGCATCTTGGCGGCAACATGCTCTTTTTGTGGGTTTTCGGCAACAATGTTGAGGATCGCTTGGGGCATGTGCGCTACCTCATTTTTTACCTGACTTGTGGAGCCTTGGCCGCCCTAACCCAGTGGTTTTTCGATATGGAATCCACCATTCCTTCGCTGGGGGCAAGTGGGGCCATTGCCGGGGTGTTGGGAGCTTATATCTTGCGTTTCCCGCGAGCTGAGATCCTGACTTTGGTACCCCTGGGCATTTTTATCACAACCGTCTACGTTCCCGCCTGGGTGTTTTTGGGTTTTTGGTTTGTACAGCAGGCGTTTTACGGCATCGCCAGCCTGCAGACGCCCACCAACATCGGCATGCAGGGGGGAGGGATCGCCTACTGGGCCCACGCGGGCGGCTTTGTGTTTGGGGCCATCTTGGGGCCGCTGATGGGGTTATTTTCTGGCAAAAGCCCTTATGACCGCCAAGCCGCTTGGCGACAGCCCGACAGGGACCTGTTCTGATTGAACCTCAATCCTTTTTGTGTCAGAGACCAACTTGAGAGGAGGAAATCATGGTTCGTCTGTCTGCCAAGCCCCTAACCCTGGAAGAGTTTCTGCAGCAGCCAGAAGCTCAACCCGCCAGTGAATTCATCGAGGGAGAGATCATCCAGAAGCCCATGCCACAGGGAAAGCACAGCCTACTCCAGGGGGAGCTAACTTCTTTTATCAACGCAAACCTCAAGCCCAAACGCCTCGGGTGGGCATTTCCAGAGTTGCGCTGCACTTTTGCCGGCTATGCGATTGTGCCCGATATTTCTGTGATCGCCTGGGATCGGATCCCTGTGGATGAAGATGGCACCATTCAAAATCTCATTCCCTTTTGCCCAGATTGGATGATCGAGATTCTCTCTCCCGATCAAAATCAAATGAAGCTGGTCAAGAAAATTTTGATCGGCTTGGCCCACGGCTGCCAGATGGGGTGGATCGTAGCTCCCGAAGAAAGGCTCGTTTTCGCCTACCCTGCCGGACAGCAGCCAACCGTGCATGAGGATCCGCAAGAGCTGATCCCCGTTCCCGCGTTTGCCCAAGGGATCCAACTGACGGTCGAAACGTTGTTTGGTTGGATGCGGGTTCGAGCTGACGAGAGCGGCAAGCACAGCGGAGATACACAGGCGGGGCACTCGCCTAACCCCAGCCCTTCCGGTGCCCAGTGAGAAAAAAGCCGAGACCGGCTGGACCAGTGGCACGCCTTGCTGACAAGCTGCCCCAGCCTCCCTCGCCTCCATTTCAGTCGGCGCTGTAGAGAGCAGGAGCTTGGGCAACCGTCGCTCCAATAGAGGAGAGTTCTTGGCGCAGCAGCGCCACCAGGGCATTGGTGGAC
>NZ_JANSHG010000258.1:0-2172 GCF_047461555.1 Synechococcus sp. WC101 | reverse complement strand
CCAGATTGTGAGACTCAGGGGCATTGAACCCCTTCGTCTCACCGCCTATCCTCCATCCCGCCAAGCTGCGCTGTGGCAGGAGTACCCCGGAGGTTCTGATGGCGCCGTTAGCGGGCGTGCGCAGGGATCCCCAGCATTTCCAGCAAGGTTTTAGCAGCATCCTGGCCGGAGAGCCAGGCGCCTTCTACTCGCTCCCCGGCACACCAATCGCCGGCACAGACCAACGGCAACCCCTTGCCGGCACCGGCAGGGACGTGGGTGCCCAGGCTGGCCAAACCTATCGTTTCCACAGGAAAAGCGTAGCGCCAGCGATGCACCTGCATCCATTGCGGCGAGGCCAGCCAGGGATCCAGCCGTTTGGCGGCGTGATCCAGCAGTTCTCGACCAGCTTTTTCCAACTCGGCGGGGCCGGCATCCAGATACCGCGACGACCACTCCGCCCCCCCGTGCAAGACCACCAGCGGCGGCAAGGGCTGTAGGCGCTTGCTGCTGTCCAGGGCCAGCCAGGCCAGCATCGGATCCTGCAAACACTTGATCCCCTTCCAAGGCGGCAGCGGCGTGCTCTTCGAATAGCCGGCCAAAACGGCAATGCAGGGCTGGTAGGCGGCGGATCCCGGCAGAGAGAGCAGGTTGTCGGCAGGAGGGATCCCCTCTTGCAGCAAAGGCAACAACTGGGGAGCTGGGATTGCCATCACCACTGCCGCGGCCTCGTAGCACTGGCCGTTTTCGGCCTGTAATTGCCAGGTGGTTGCCAGCGGCCTGAGGCCGACCACACGCGTCTGGGTGTGGATGGACAAGGAGGTGGCTAGCTGTTTGGCCAGCGTCGTCATGCCCTGTGGGCAGATGTAGCGGGGTTTCTCGGCGTTGGAGTCCTCTGGGCGCAACCCCTCTCGATCCAGCAGGTGCAACGAGCGCGTCCATTCCCTCAGCAGCCCCAGGCCCAATAGCTCCTTCAGCCAGCGATAAAAGCTGTCGGAATCGGCGGTCAGGTATTGAACCCCGTGATCTACAGGCACTGTTTGTCCGGCATGCTCAACCCGCCGGGTGGCCATGCGCCCACCCAAACCCACCGATTTCTCCAGCACCAAGACCTCCAGCCCCGCCCGCCGCAGTTGCCGTGCGCAGGCTAGGCCAGCCACCCCGGCCCCGACGACAACGACGTCCGCCGACTTTGCGTTGCCCAGGCCTGGCCTTGCCCCCTGGAGATTTTCGTCTGACATACAGGGCCTATCGGCTGCAACCGGATCCCACCTTCAACTCCCGCTCTTGCCAAAGGGGTTGTTGCCCCTTTCGCCGAAGAGCTTGGCTTCCCCCTTGATGGCAGCCTTGATGATGTTGTAAGCGGCCCAGCCAACCACCAAAACAATGGGTGCCAGGACGATCAGCGGACGGAGATCCATATCCATAGTTTCATCCCCCTCTCATCAACGGAGTAACAAGAGCTTCCAGAGTTAGCAACTGCTGGGATCCCGAAGAGCGAAGCTTTTTTGGGGTTTGGGTTTCGCTTTGGGCGGGGTACAACTCCGGAAGAACGGCTATGTCCAGAATAAACCCAGGTATACCTTCTCCCGCTAAGCCCTGACGGACTGGGGCAAAAACCTCCGCTCACGCCAGCAGGACAGGATCCCTGGATGATTTCTCAGAGTTGCTGCTTACTCAGGATCTTCACACAGCCGGAGAGTGGCTGCTTCGCCGTTCCTAGCCCATTCTGCAGCAAGCCCGGCTTCTGGACAAGAGCTTGCCTTGTTGCCTCTTGCGGGGATGGGCCAATCGAGCTAGGCGAGAACGTCCGTCGCTGGCGCCACGTAGACTGCGCCCGAGAGTAGCGCGGAAGTTTAGCCAGCCAGGGAGTAGCGCTCCATCAAGTAGCAGAGGCAATCTTGGCGGATGATGCGGCTGTTGAGGGTGAGCATGCCGGGCATGATGGGCACGCGGGTGCGAATTTCGCCATCTTGGGCATAGAAGAAGCGATCCGCCACATCTTGGCCCTGCTCGTCTTGTACCTCCAGGTGGAAGCCGTTGTTCGTCCAGCCGATGCGGGTGTGGGGAGGGAGCTCCCGAAAATTGAGGAGATCCAAATCGGGGGGAAAGCGCAGGTGCGGGTCGCCCGCCTCTTCCCCAAAGCCGAAGCTTACCTCGTCTGGGATCTTGACGATGGCGACGCTGTGGAAC
>NZ_JANSHG010000257.1:0-2223 GCF_047461555.1 Synechococcus sp. WC101 | reverse complement strand
ATGGTGCAGATGGTCTCCCACGGCCTGATTTTGGCGCTGCTGTTTGATCTGGTGGGCCTGGTGGAGCGCAAGGTAGGAACGCGGGATCTCAACGTGCTCAACGGCCTGCTCAATCCCCTGCGCGGCCTGCCCACGGTGAGTGCCCTGCTGATTTTAGGCGGCATGGCCAGTGCCGGGATCCCAGGCTTGGTGGGCTTTGTGGCCGAGTTTTTGATCTTCCAGGGCAGCTACCAAGATTTTCCGTTGCCCACGTTGCTCAGCATCTGCGGCACCGGCTTGACGGCGGTGTATTTTGTGATTTTGCTCAACCGCACCTGCTTCGGCAAATTGGACAACCGCACCGCCTACTACCCCCGGGTGCAAGGTTGGGAGCGGATCCCGGGCTTTCTTTTAACTGCCTTGATCGTCTGGTTTGGGATCCAGCCCATGAACCTGGTGAAATGGCCCCAAACCTTGGCCTTTACTCTATCCACCCAGGTGGCTCAAGCCCAGACGCTTGTCATCGCGGAAGCCGAACATTCTTCTCCCTCCAGTTTGCTGCAGGGATCCCTGATGGACAACGCAAGCTCATGACTTTCTCCCCTAGCCGAAGGCAGTGAAGAGTTGGAGACTTTTTCCATGACGACGACCCTGGTTACGCCCAAGCTCCCCCCTTCCACCCATCCCTTTGCCGAGGTGGTGCATCGCTTCGAGGCAGGGGGATCGATGCTGCCGGATACGCCGGAAAACCTGATGCAAATTATCGGCCTCTACAAAGCCTATGCGGTGCCGATGGACTTTTACTGGCGCGATCTGCTCTACATTGCCGAGCAGGTGTTTGTGGATCCCTTGCCCTTTTTTAAGTTCATCATTCCCGAAGAATATTTGAAGCTGGCCAACCACTACGCGGGGGATAATGCCGATTTGCGCATTTGGCGCGGCCCCGCTACGGCCCACCCGGAACTGCTGGAGTTCATGGAAAAAGGGGAGCTCAAGCGCAAGCTGCCGCGGATTTTGCATCACCTTTGGCATGACCGCATCAACATGGAATTTGCCGAAGAATGTATGCGGGCCATGCTCTGGCACCGGGATATGGGAGGCCTGCTGGATCCCTATATGGATTCGGAAGAATACAAGCAAAATGCCGACCGCGCCATCCGCGCCTACTGCCAGGGCAACCCCCTTTTGACCGGCCTGTACAAGCTCTTTCCAGACATGTTTCTGGAACTCTGCCGCCAGGCCACCATGTATTCGGTGCTGGGCCTGTTTTGGGAGGTGATGGCCCCCGTCTTTTTTGAGATGAGCGATCTCTACGACGAGGGCAAAATCACCAGCGTGCCGGAGGCGATGAACTTTTTGGTTAACGGGATCTTCGCCATTGCCGGACGGCCCATTTATCACCGGGTGCGCATCCGCGGAGAATGGTACGATATTGTGCCCAAATCCAAGGGATTTACCTGGCTATACGAGGCGGCTTTCCCCTACGTAGAGGCGGTGTTTTATCGCTCTTCTCCCTTCCGCGGCACCAAGTCCTATAACGCCCAGGCCAACCAAGTGCCCGTTAACCAGTTGGACTTCCACTACGGGGTTCTCTACGCCGACAAGTTTCCCGTGGCCAGTGCCGGGATCCCGCCGACGCTTTTGCACCAGGATATGTACCACTTTTTGCCCCAGTATTTGGTGGAGTACTACCGCAAGCATTGCCGCGGCGAAGATGACATGCTGATCCAGATTGGGATCAGCTTTCAGCGCTCCATGTACAACGTCACCTCAGCCGTGATCCAGGCAGGTAGAGCAGCTTTTCTCTATCCTTTGGACGATCCCAATCCGCGACATTTGATGATGAACCGCCGTTACTTTGAGGGGCAACTCAATCGCTTCACCCGGCCGGAATACGGGATTCGAGAAGCAGCTCGCCTGGCCTACATTCAGGATCAGAACTATCGCTAGCCGACTTCAAGTCTAGGCATTGACTCTGCCCATTTTCAGTTGTATTCAGGCCAGGTAGCTCTGAAACTGCCCACCACTTTGACTTTCCTGTCATCCCAACTGCTAGCAAAATAAGGATTTTGGCCATGCCTGATATTGTCGATATTGCAGTTTCTGCTGAGGGTTTTTCCACCTTGGTTACAGCCGTGAAGGCGGCAAACTTGGTGGATACTTTGAAAGGCCCTGGCCCTTTCACTGTTTTTGCGCCCACCGATGCGGCTTTTGCCAAGTTGCCCCCCGGCACCATCACCACCC
>NZ_JANSHG010000256.1:0-2248 GCF_047461555.1 Synechococcus sp. WC101 | reverse complement strand
ACAATACACAGGGCCACCCAAAGGGTGAGATAGCGCTCAAAAAAGCTCAGGGAGCCGCCGCTGGGGAGAGCTTTGGGGTCAGATGCGGTTAGGGCCATGATCAAAAGCCGCGTTCCTGTGTGCTCTGTCAGGATACATCAAAACAACTTGTTTGGTATGCCCCCAACTTACCCAGAGGCGGGATCCCTCCGGAGAAAGGTAGTGGCAGCGGCGTAAAATGGAGCTGGCAAGCGGAGGAGAAGCAAAAAGTGATCAAACCCCACTCTGCCCATCTGTTGACCCCCGACTTCCGCCTCAGCTTGGCAGTGCTGGCTTTGGCGGTGCCGCTGTTGTGGCTCTCGTTTTGGCTAGGGTTGGGAGTGGGGTTGTTTGGCCTGTTTTTGCTGGTACAGACCTGTCTGATCGGGCTGGCCTTTACCCGCACGGCGCTGCAGGTCTACAGCGGCTCCCGGCGCATCCGCGAGTTCCCCTACAGCGAGTGGCAGGACTGGCAGATCTTCTGGCGGCCGGTGCCGATTTTGTTTTTCTTCCGAGAAAGCCGGAGCATTCACTTTTTGCCGATGCTCTTCAACCCGGTCGAGCTGCGCATCTGCCTGGAGGAGCGGCTAGGCCACCTGCACGCCCGACGGCAGGGATCCCCTTTCCACCCATCAGGCCGATGAGCGGTTCCGGGGGCTGGGTTTGGCAAGAGGCAGGGAGATGGCGTTGGCTGCAGTGTCAACTGCTGGCGGGGTGGCCCCATGCTTTTGGCTGTCGTCAAGCTTCCCCCTATCAACCAGCCGATATGGCCGACCAGTTGCAACTCCTCCCAGAACGAGCTGCGTGGGGCCACCAGGTGCATGGCTGTCGCTGGACGTGGGCGGATGCAGTTGTCTTCTCCCAGGGGAGGGCTTCAGGTTCTCACGTCGGGGAAGGGAGTTTCGCCCGTCCCGAAGCAGATGCCGTGATCGCCCGTCGCCCAGGGGACTCGGCCTGGGTTTGCACTGCCGACTGTGTGCCCATTTTGGTGGCCAGCCCCCACTGGGTGGCCGCAGTTCACGCCGGCTGGAGGGGGACGGCTGCCGGTATCCTGACTAAGGTGCTGCAGGCCTTTCTCCAGGGGGGGATCCCTGCCAGCCAAATCCGCATTGCCCTGGGGCCGGCCATCTCCGGGCCAGCCTACCAGGTTTCTCAGGAAGTGGCCGAGCAGGTGCTGCAGTCGCTGCCTTCAGGGGTAGACCCACAACCTGCCCTCTGGCCAGATCCTCTGCCGGGTAAGGTGCGCCTGGATCTGCGCTGGATCAACCGCGCCCAGGCCGAAGCTCAGGGGATCCCGCCGGAGCACATCGCCATCAGTCCTCATTGCACCTTTGGCCAGCCTCAGGATTTCTTTTCCTATCGCCGCGAGGGGGCCTTAGAGGATGACCAGGGCCGTCGTTGCGTGCAGTGGTCGGCGATTGGCCTGCCAAAGGCGGCTTTTGACAAATCTTAGCTGCCAAAAATAGCAGCTATAATTGCCCTCAAAACTCAACCCTATCTCGCGGGGGAGGGATCCCATGCTTTGCCGGCTTGCCCTTCGGGGGTTGGTTTGGGTGGCTTTGTCTTTCCCTTTTGCCTTTGTCGGAGAAGCCCCTGCCCAGACCTCTCTGACGGGCATCAACCGCGACAACGTACTGCAACTGAACATCGGGCCCGGACGCCGCCTGGCTCCAGGGCCCGCAAAGGGTTCCGGCTCCGAGCAAGGCCAGGATCCCACCGTTCCCTCGGCGCTGATGTGGGCAGAGTGGCATATCCGCGCCAATGTTTGTACCGGCAACCTATCTGCCGAAGAATTGGCGGAGCTGTTTCCCTTGGTCAACCAAGAGTTAGTAGATGCCGTTTGTCAAGGGGGAAGTTAGCCGGCTTGCCCAGGCAAGCGGTAAGGTGAAAAGAAAGCTCTCAGGTTGCTGCTGCATGGATTTTGAGAAGCTCTTGGAGGAATGGGTGGCAGCCTTCACCCAGGCGGCGGAAGAAAGCCTCACCGCTTTGGAAGCCGCCCTGACGGAGTTGGCGGAACACCTGGCCGCGCCTCTCCAAGAAACCCTTCGGCAGTGGGAAGCCTTCTGGAGCCTGGAGGAGGAGCCGCAGCCCGGTTCAGAGCTCGATGAGGAAACGTTCAACCCTGCTGGGGGGGAGTCCTTCAGCACCAGCCGTTTCTTCGTCAGCCCACTGGGGTTCGGGGGTGTAGTTGTTTATACTTATGTCGCTTCGCCGCCTGGCTGGATTGGGG
>NZ_JANSHG010000255.1:0-2256 GCF_047461555.1 Synechococcus sp. WC101 | reverse complement strand
CAGATCACACACTGGCCCGGCCTGAGCCGGGCAACCTTCTATTCTGACATAAGTCTTGCTACCTCAGTGGATAGGCCAGCTCAGCCCTGTTTAGGTCTTGGGGCAAAAGCGCTTAGATCGCACAGGGCTGTTTCCCCTTTCAGCACCAAATCCCTCAGGATGGCGGCGCTAATCGGGGCCAGCAACACTCCATTGCGGTAGTGGCCGGTGGCAACCAAAAGATTGACATAGCCGGGAGCCGGCCCCAGAATGGGGGCGCGCTGCCCCAGCGGTCGGGGTCGATGGCCGGCCCAGTGCTCCAGCAGGGTGGCTTCGGCTAGGGCCGGGCAGATGCCGATGGCGTGGGCCAGCAGATCCTGTAAGGCCAGCAGCGTCGGCTGGGGATGGGGGGCCTGAAACTCCACGGTTGCCCCCACCCACAGGGATCCATCCCCCAGGGGGACCAGATGCAGATCCTCGTCGCTGACCACCGGCCCCAGGGGGATCCCCGCCGCTTTGACCCGCAGAGCCTGGCCTTTGACCGCCTGCAGAGGGATCCGCAAGCCCAGCTCCTCGGCCAGAGGAGAGCTGTCCAGGCCGGCAGCGAGAACGACATGGCCTGCCGAGAAGGCGAAGGCTGGCGTATAAACTGCCTGTAGGCGAAAGGGAGGATCCGGGCTGCGCTGCATCTTCTGAACCGGCTGATGGAAGAAGAAGCGGCAGCCTCTGCGTTGGGCTGCTTCCACAAGCGCCTGCGTAAGGAGGCGGGGTTGGATCTGCCGATCTTGGGGAGAGTAGAGGGCTCCCCCCAGGTCGCTGCGCAAACCTGGCTGCAGGGATCCCACTTCGCCAGGGCTGAGAAACTCCAGGCGGTAACCTGCTTGCCGGCGAGCCGCCAGGGTTGCTTGCCAAGCGTCCACTTCCTCCTCCCGGAGGAGCTTGAGGATGCCGTGCCGATTGACGGGCAAAGTCCGACCCAAGTCGGCTTCCAGCCGCGCAATCAGGGGATCGAACTGCTCCAGGCTTTTCAGGCGCAACTGCACCACCTCCCCATCTGGCTGGCGGCTGCAGATCCCCATCAACACCCCCAACGAGGCCCCGGTGGCGCCTGAGGCCGGATCCCTGGCGTCGATCCCAACCACCGATAGCCCTGCTGTGGCCAATTCGTAGGCGATGGCACAGCCCACCACCCCACAGCCGATCACCAAAACGTCGCAGTTCAAGGTTCCTCCTCAAAGAGAGCCCTTTTGCCGTGATACCCCATTCTGCGGGCGGGATCCCTTCTGGAGAGCGGCCAGCTTTGCCGCCCTTGTCCTCTGCGGCAAAAAGTAGGGGAAACGGCGAAGATGTCGACATCCCCGACTGCCTTTGCCCATGGATACTGAACTGCTGCTGCCCGATGTCGCTGATCTGGTCACTGAGGACGATACCCCGGCGGATAACTTTGCCTCTGAAAAGCAACAGCGCCTCCTGACTGGCTCGCTCTACAGCTCTCTGCCCCACAAAACCTTCCTGGCAGCAGCCAATGTCGGGATCTACACAACCCCCAGTCGCCCCCCGATTGTGTCGGATGTTTTTCTCAGCCTGGATGTCACGGTGCCGGAACAATGGTGGGAGAAGCAGAACCGGTGCTATCTGCTCTGGCAATTTGACAAGCCGCCGGATGTGGTGATCGAGATTGTCTCCAACCGCGAAGGCGACGAGCTAGGTGGCAAGTTCAGCCGCTACGAGCAGATGCGGGTCAGCTACTACGTGGTTTTTGATCCCAACCACGAGCTGGGATCCGAGGAGCTGCGCCTTTTTGAGCTGCGGGGCCGCCACTATGCGGAAATGACCGAGACCTGGCTGGAACAGGTGGAGCTGGGCCTGAGGCTGTGGGACGGAGTTTTCGAGGGGAAACAAGCCCGCTGGCTGCGCTGGTGCGATGCCAAAGGGCAGTTGCTTTTGACGGGAGATGAGCGGGCCGAGCTGGAACGCCAACGAGCCGAACAGGAACGCCAGCGGGCCGAGCGTCTGGCAGCAAGGTTGCGGGCTTTGGGCGAGGATCCGGATCTGGAGAGGTGACGTACTCCCGCACTTATCCCGCACTTATGCTGACGCATAGAGTGCAGGCTTCCCAGTGACTCCTGCCCAATGGCAGGACATTTCCTGAGCTTGAAGAACGGGACGCCCCACCGCTCTGGATTTGATGACCCTGGCTGAGTTGTGATCCCTGCCAATCCTCAACCCACAGTGCGGACAATCGTGCCACCGCTCATGCAGCTCTTTGGGCACCTC
>NZ_JANSHG010000254.1:0-2256 GCF_047461555.1 Synechococcus sp. WC101 | reverse complement strand
AAGCAGCAACTCCGAGAAGTGATTCTCGGAAGCTCCCGTCTACAGCCCGTCAGGGCTTAGCGGGAGAGGATGTCACTCAAGCGAGCAACTGTAAGTGAGGAGGGGGAGTTTTCAGCCAGTCTTGGCAGCTCAGCAGCCCCTCGCGAAAGCGGGTGGCCGCCTGCGATTGATAGCGCTCCGGGTTAAACGCCAGCCAAAGGGTGCGCCGTATCTGCAGCCCTTCCACCGCCAGCTTTTTCAGCCGCCCTTGCTCCAAGTCGGAGCCCACCGCCACCATCGACAAAAAAGCCACCCCCAAGCCAGCCTGGACGGCATTCTTGATTGCCTCAATCGAGCTGAGTTCCAGCCGTACATTTAGCTGGCCCGGGTTGATGCCGTGGCGATTCAGCACCCGGTCGATGGTCTGCCGCGTGGAAGACTGGGGATCCAGGGTAATGAAGGGCAAAGTCAACAGATCCACAAGGGCGGGAGCATCGAGGGCACAGCTGGGGGCGCCGACCAACACGTATTCGTCTTCCGCCAGAGCAATCACCTTCAAATGCCGCTGTAAGTCAAAGGGGATCTCCCCGCCGACAATGGCCAGATCCAGCCGACCCTCCACCAGCTTCTGGGCAATTCGCCGTGTGGATTGCACCAAGAGCTGCACCGAAATCTGGGGATAGCTGCGGTGATACTGCGCGATCAAAGAGGGCATGACGTAGGTGCCCACCGTTTGGCTGGCCCCCAAAACCAAGTGCCCCCCTCCCATCTCTTGCAAATTGGCCAGAGCTTGAACCGCTTCCCGGCAGAGCTTGAGGATGCGCTCGCTGTAGTGCAGCAACACCTGCCCCGCATCCGTCAGCTCCACCTTGCGCCCGCCGCGGTCAAACAACACCACTCCCAACTGTCGCTCCAGGTTCTGCACCTGCAAGCTGACCGCTGGCTGGGAGACAAACAGGCTCTCCGCAGCCCGCCGAAAACTCCCCTGCTGCGCAATCGCCTGAACGATGAGGAGCTGATCCAGGGTAAACGGCAGTTCATCCGCCATAGGGAACTCCAAATCACCCAGCGGGATCCCTTCCAACCCAGCGAACTCGGCAGCCCAGGATCGAAAGCCCGCCTGAGATCATCATATATAAGCAGGCTAAATACTAAGAAAATACAAAAGGTGAGCAATCTCGAGAGAACGGCTCGCTCCCGCCTTTTGGACGGGATCTGGGGTGGAGCGCCTCTCCCGAAGAGCCGTTGAAACTGTTTGTTGAAGTTGAGAGCCATCCCCAAGGGCCAGGCGGCTCTGGACCTGTCTTTGGCTTCCCTCTAGCGAGGGCCATAGGGCGTCCAATAGCCGCGCCCCTGTTGCCTTGCCGCATTGGCTGCCTCTTTGAGAATGACGCCGTACTTGAGGCCATTGGTTTGCGGCGACAGTAGGCCATGCCCCAAAAACAGCATTTCCTGGTTGATGAGGGTATTGGCCCGCCAAACGTAGGCAGGCAGGGTGGGGGTGGGGGCCAGAGCGGGATCCAACTCCAAGAAAACCTCGCGCCCCAGCAAAGCCGTCTGCAGGTATTGACCAGCATTGGAGATGGGCAGAGGGGTTTGCCCGCGCAGCTTCGTCCACGTAGGATTGAGCTCTGCCGGCAGAGGAGCAATCCCGATCAGTTGCACCAGCCGCAAATTCAAGTCCCCTTCGAGCTGGACAACCAGGGTGTTGTAATCGACCACCCGAATGACTTGTGCCCGTTTGAGGCTGCGTAGATCCGGACGGGCCACCAAGGTCAAGGCCCAAGCGGGCCATGCCGAGACCAGCAAGGGCAAGGCCAGCAGGCTGCTCAGCTTAATTAAACTCCGTCCCTGGGATATCAACAGAGACTTGGGACGGTGAGAGATGGGAACAGACCGCAGCGATTTCTGCATCATGGACTTCACCCGTTGCATGGCGGACTTGACGACAGGGATGGTTTGCATGCTTAACCTTTGAATTTGACGCTGCCTTTACACCGCCACCCGGCGGGCCCAATGCCGGAGCCGGCTCACTGCCGTCACTCTACAAAAAACTTGGGCAGATGGGTCAGTTCTGCAAGCTGTCTCTCGATTTCAACTTGCGGATGCGCCACCCCCTGACAACCTATAGAGTCATTTCAAAAATGAAACGGCTCGTTACGTTATTTCCTAGCTCCCCTCTCCCTCTGGGAGAGGGGACGGGGGTGAGGTTGTCCAAAGAATCTCTCAAACGCGGGGATCCAGGATGGCCGCAGGGCTCTTCTCCAGAGTCTTGGG
>NZ_JANSHG010000253.1:0-2269 GCF_047461555.1 Synechococcus sp. WC101 | reverse complement strand
CTCAGGGGTTGCCCAGCGGCTCCTTTTCGGATCGGGAGCTGGAAACCTATCCTCTCTCCACAGCGGAGGTGTTGGCCATTGTGGAAGAGGCAGTGCAGCGCTTTCACCGGCCAGAGGAGGGCATCACGCTGATGGTGGCCCCCACCGGCATCCAACTCTGTTCTGACAAGCTGTTTGAGGGCTGCGCGGAGTTGAGCCAGAAGTATGGCCTCCCCCGCCATGCCCACCTGCTGGAAACCCGCGCCCAGCAGAGATTGGCCCAGGAAAAGTACGGCTGCAGCGCAGTCGAGCACCTGGAGCGCTTGGGCTACCTAGACCGGAGAACCTCGCTGGCCCACTGCGTCTGGCTTACCGATGCCGATATCGAGATCTTGGCCCGCACCGGCTCTACGGTTGTCCACAACCCCTTGAGCAACCTGCGCCTGGGCAGCGGCATCGCCCCCATCCTCAAGTACCGGCAGGCGGGGGTGAACGTGGCCTTCGGCTGCGATGGGTCAGCCAGCAATGACTCCCAGGATCTCCTGGAGGCCATTAAAATCGGCACCATCCTGCACAACATTACGGATCCCGACTACCGCCACTGGATCTCGCCGCGGGAGAGCATCGAGATGGCCTCTCGCGGTGGGGCGATTGGTCTAGGGCTGGGAGAGGAGCTGGGATCCCTGGAGGTGGGCAAGCAGGCGGATCTGGTGCTTTACGACCTCACCCAACTGTCGCTGTTGCCCCGCACGGATCCCATTGGTCTACTGGTGCTGGGCCGGCCCACCCAGGTGGTGCACAGCGTCTGGGTCAGGGGGAAGCGGGTGGTGGCCAACGGCGAGGTAACGACGGTGGATGTGGCCAAGCTGCGGCAGGAGCTGTTCGCTCACAGCACCTGGGATCCCTTCCGTCGCTCGCAGCAGGCAGCACAACTGGAGGCCCGCTACCGCCAGGTGATGGGTCTGCCAGAATAGCCCTAGAATTGTCGGGGCCGACCGTGGGAGCAGCAGCCGATTGGGCCAGAGCCACCGAGCAGGTGAAGCGGCAGGCGCTGGCGCTGGGCTTTGACAAAGTCGGCATTGCCAGCGCGGCGGATCCCCCTGACTTGACGAGCTTGCGGGCCTGGCTGGCCGCGGGCATGGCCGCCGACATGGCCTGGATGGCCGATCCCCGGCGAATGGATCCAGAGCGGGTGCTGCCGGGAGTACAATCTCTGGTCTGTGTGGCCCTCAACTACTACACCCCCACCTGCCACAGCCGGGATCCAGCTAAAGGCAAGATCTCCCGCTACGCATGGGGGCGGGACTACCACCGCGTGTTGGGACGGCGGCTGAAGCAGCTCCACCTCTGGATGCAGGCCCAGTTTCCGGACTACCGCGGTCGATTCTACGTCGATACCGGCCCAGTGGCGGAAAAGCCCTGGGCCATGCAGGCGGGCTTGGGCTGGATCGGAAAAAACGGCCTCTTGCTTACCCGCGAATACGGCTCCTGGGTATTTCTGGGGGTAATCCTGACCACTCTCCCGTTGATCCCCGACCGGCCCCACACCGCCCACTGTGGCACCTGTAGCCGCTGTCTGGAGGCCTGCCCCACCCAGGCCATCGTCAGCCCAGGGGTGGTGGATTCCCGCCGCTGCATTGCCTACCACACCTTGGAAAGCCACGCCGAGCAGATCCCTGCCGAGATCGCCCAGAACCTACACAACTGGGTGGCCGGCTGCGACATCTGCCAAGAGGTCTGCCCTTGGAACCAGCGCTTTGCCCGGCCCAGCCGGATCCCCGATTTTCAGCCTTACCCTTGGAATGTTGCCCCCGATCTCCAAGAACTGGCGCGGATTGGCGACGAGGAGTTCGACCGCAGGTTTCCCGCCTCTGCCCTGCGCCGCCTCAAGGCCCACCGGCTGCGCCGCAACGCCCAAGCCGCTCTCAGCGGCCATTCGGGCTCCACAGCCCACAGCAACGATTTGGAAGCCCATACTCCCGTTCCTCACCCTGAAGCGCTCCGCGCCGCTGACGCGAACGGGTAGAGGGCGGGCTTCATGGCTTACGCCACGCTTCGCGAACAGGGATCCCTGCTATCGCAGCGGGCGTTTCCTGAGCTTTAAGAACGGGATGCCCCACCGCTCTGGATTTGATTCCCCTCGCCAAGTTGTGATCCCGTGACAGGCTTAGCCCGCAGTAGGGGCAATCGTGCCACCTTTCGTGGAGTTTTTTGGGAACCACCTGACCACACCCAGAACACTCTTGACTCATGCCGTTTGGATTCCCTGCAATCGTCAACAGCCCAGCTC
>NZ_JANSHG010000252.1:0-2278 GCF_047461555.1 Synechococcus sp. WC101 | reverse complement strand
GCTGGGATATAGGGGGGTACAGAGCGGGGCTTCCAGGACTACGTCCCGCTAGCGCGAACGGCGGATTAGCTAAAACTCCCGCCCTCGCCCAAAGGCCAGAACTTCATCCACCCCCAAGCGAGGCTTGCGCGGCAAGTTGCCGGGCGCAGGGTAGCCCACCGCCAGCAGCATCACCGGCACGTAGCGATCAGCAATCCCAAACTCTCGCTTGACCCCTTCAGGGTCAAAGCCGATCATCGGCCCGCTCACCAAACCCTTCGCCTGCGCCGCGATCATCAGTGCCATGGCCGCCAGCGCCCCGGAGCGAATCGCCTCGTCCCGCGCCAAGGTGGGGTTGTTGGCGTAGGTGGCTTGGGCCATGCTTACCCAACTTTCCGCCCGCTCAGGAGGGAGGATCCCGGCGGCAACGGCCCTTTGGGCGATCTCAGGCAGCTTCTCATAGCCCTTCAGATCCCCCAAGATGATAAACACCACCGCCGCATCCGCCACCTTCTGCTGGTTGTAGGCCAGGGCCTTGAGGCGCTCTTTATCTGCAGGATCGGCGACGGCAACAAACCGCCAATGCTGGATGTTGAAGGAAGAGGGGGCTTCCGTAGCATAGGCAACCAGCTCTTGGATCTCCATCTCCGATAAAGAGCGGCTGGGATCGAACTTGTCGGCGGAGATGCGCGCTTTTAGGGCGGCTAGGGCGTCCATCGCAATCCTCGAAGCTCAAAGGTCGAAAGCAAGAAGGCTGCTGACCCCACGACTGGAGGCAGAGTTGGTGAGCAGCCGTACATTCTGGGTTCAAACGGTCTGCCCTCTCTAGGTTATCTCCTTTTTAGCCGGTCTGAAGCAACCGGTGAGCCGGGCCTTGGCAAGCAGCCCCCTCGGCCAAACGGGATCCCTGGCCCAAAGGCAGCTATGATAAGGGGATAATCAAGGCTCTAGCCCGCAGCATTGGATTTTGCGGGGTCACAGACCGGCGATGGCGAGCGGTGTGGTTGATGGGGAGAGGCAACCTGTGAATTTCGGTCGCGTGCTGACGGCAATGGTGACTCCCTTTACACCTGAGGGGGAGCTTAACTACGAAGAAGCCGCTCGTTTGGCCGATTACTTGGTAACCCATGGCAGCGATGGTCTCGTGGTCTGTGGCACCACCGGCGAGTCTCCCACCCTAACCTGGCAAGAGGAGTACGAACTGTTCCGCGTGGTGCGAGATGCGGTGGCCGGTCGGGCTAAAGTTATCGCCGGGACGGGATCCAACTCCACCCGCGAAGCCATTGAAGCCACCAAAAAAGCTGCCCAATTGGGCTTGGATGGCTCTTTACAGGTGGTGCCCTACTACAACAAACCCACCCAAGCTGGCCTCTATCAGCACTTTAAGGCGATCGCCCAAGCCAGCGACCTGCCCATCATGCTCTACAACATTCCTGGTCGGACGGGGGTGAGCCTGCAGCCGGAAACTGTGGCGAAATTGGCGGAGTTGGAAACGATTGTCGCCATCAAGGAAGCTAGTGGTATAATGGACGCAGTCTCGGAAATTCGGCGGCTCACTCCCTCACATTTCGGCATCTACTCAGGAGATGACTCTCTGACATTGCCGATCCTATCTTTGGGAGGCAGCGGTGTGGTCAGTGTAGCTAGCCACTTAGTTGGGCCGCAACTGCAGGAATTGATTCAAAGCTACAGCAGGGGACAACACGACCAAGCCTTGACTTATCATTTGCGTCTGTTTCCGCTGTTTAAGGCTTTGTTTATTGAGACCAACCCTGTTCCGATCAAAGCAGCGCTAGAGATGCAGGGTTGGCTAGTGGGGCAGGTGCGCCCTCCGCTGGTGCCTCTCCAGGGCGGTTCTTTACAGGTTTTACGGCAAGTGCTGCAAGAAATGGGCCTCCTGGCTGAAGCGCAGGGATCCGAACGAGGGACGGCGAAGGCTTCATGATTCGATTATTTTCTTAGGTTTTACCTTTACCATGACGAGAGTTTTTTAAGGGTTAGGGGGTCTTCTGTGGCGTTTGAGCTGTGATTAAGACAGTTTTCCTTCTAATTTTTGCTTTTTCCCAACTGGGAAAGAGGTAAATTGCAACAGCGGAATCCGCCTTTTACCTATGACCTTGCGGGTAAGTTTGCTGGGATTTGTCTATACCAGTTTTCGTCTGTTGTTTGACTGTCACTGTTGAGGATCTAAAGCTAGTATGCCAACACCACGTACTTCGATCGCTTCCCGTCCTGCGGCTTCGGCAGCTAAGCCCACTTCCTCTCTGCAGATGATCCCGCTAGGAGGCGAGCGGGAGAT
>NZ_JANSHG010000251.1:0-2295 GCF_047461555.1 Synechococcus sp. WC101 | reverse complement strand
GCCCCAGGTTGCCGGGGATGCGGATCTGGTTGCGCCGCGCTGCTTGCAGGATCTCGGAGAAAAGCTGGCTAAAATCCAGCTCGGCCACAGTTAGGGTGTAGTACTGCCGCAAAAGACGCTCGTATTCCCGCTGCAACTGGGCCAGGCTGACGGCGGGATCCCGCAAGCGGCCCCTGGGGCTTTCCGGCAGGGCCAGCTCCAGGGTGAGTTCGGCACAGCGCTGGGCATCCAGGCTGACGATGGCCAAAATCAGCTCCAGCACAATCTGCTGCGTGCGCGGATCCAGCCGCCCAATCATGCCGCAGTCCAAGAGGGCTACGCGACCGGATCCCAAATAGAACAAGTTGCCGGGGTGGGGATCGGCGTGGAAGTAGCCGTCGATGCAGATCTGCTGGAAAAAGGCGCGGGTGAGCAGGCGGGCAAGCTGCTGCGGCTCGGCGTCGCTGCGATCCGCCTCCAGGAGTGGCTTTCCTTCGATCCACTCCAGGGTCAGCACCTTGGGGGTGGTAAGAGCCCAATAGACGCGCGGCACCACCAGTTGGTTGGGATCAAACCAACGGCCAGCCTGCAGGCGTTGCCGCAGCTGCTCCGTGTGGCGGGCTTCCTGGGTAAAGTCCAGCTCCGCCTGAATGGCCCGGCAAAACTCATCCGCCAAGGCCACCACGTCTGCCAGCCGGCCAAATTCTGTTTGCGCCACCAATTCAGCAATGCTGCGGATGAGCCTTGTATCCCGCTCTACTATTGCCTCCACGCCGGGCCGCTGGATCTTGAGGGCCACCGCTTCGCCGCTGACGAGATGGGCGCGATGGACCTGGGCAATGGATCCCGCCGCCACCGCTTCCGTGTCGAGGCTGCTGAATACCTGTTCCAGCGGCTTTCGCAACTGCTGGCGCAGCAGGATCTCCACCGCGTTCCAGGGCACGGGGGGCACATTGCTCTGCAGGGTGCTGAGGGCCTCGATATACTCCCGCGGCAGCAGGTCGGGGCGGGTGCTCAGCAACTGGCCCAGCTTCACATAGACCGGCCCCAGATCCACCAGGATGTTGCGCAGCACCAGGGGTGGTGGCAGTTGCGGCTCTTCCGCCTTGCCCAAAGAGAGCAAGCGCCGCATGTAGTCCCAGCCGTGGCGCAGGACTACTTCTAGGATCTCCGCCTGACGGGCGCTATTCTGGGCCAGCCGCGCAAAGACCACCTCTTTCCTCTCCTCTTCCGGGCTTGCCTAGGAAGGCTTAGAAAAAGGGCACGGGAGCCACCCGGCGGGTTCCATCCCAGCCGCTGGCTAGCCCTTCTCGCAAGACCCGCAGCACCTCGTCGGTGCTGGCGTTGGGCTCGGCAAAGGAGAAGAGGTGCTTATAGCGCAGCCTCCCTTCGCGATCCACGATGAACTGGCCTGGCAGGGGCGCCCCCAGGGCTTGGCCGACGCCGTAGAGCCGAAAGGTTTTGCACTCCGGATCCACCAGCAGCGGATAGGGCAGTTCCAGGTCGGCTTGGATCTGTTGGCTTTGCACCGGGTCGGTGCTGGTAACCATCAGCAGCTCTGCTCCCAGAGCCCGGATCTCCTCGTAGCGGGCCTTCAGCTCCTGGATGTGGGGGTAGCAGAAGGGGCAGAAGAGCTTTTCTGTAAAGATGCGGGTAAAGGCCAGAACCACCGGCTTTTGGCCGCGGTAGTCCGACAGGCGCACGGGATCCCCGTGCACATTGGGCAGCTCAAAGTCAGGGGCCAGCTCGCCAATCTGCAGAGGGCTGTTGGCCGGCTGGGGGATGAAGTTGTCGAAAAAGCGACGGTTGAACAGGCTGCTGTTGCTGGTCATTGCCATTTTTTACGTTTCTTTACTACCTGCCACCAGCCTAACCCAAAGCCTCGGCCACTGCCTTTAGCCGTCGCAGTTGTGCCCGCATGTCGTGCCGGGTCAGCTCCGCTGCCACCAGATAGAACCCTGCCGCCACCCAAGGGTTGGGGATGCAAAACTCAAAGCGGTTTACCAATAGCGTTCCCAGCGGCTGGGGGCAACATTCCCAGCGGTCGGTGCCCTGAAAAAAACCCTCAAACTGCCACTGCACCAGGCCCTCGGCCCGCTCGGCGATCACGCAGTCTAGGCTGGGGGAAACCAGCGGCAGGCGCAGGAAAAAGCGGTAGCGGCTGCCCAGTTGCCCAGTGGGGGATCCCAGCGCCTCACAGCCCAACAGGGGGTTGAGCCAGCGCCGCATCAGCGCTGGATCGATTAGACAGCGCTCCACCTGGGCCACGCCAGCGGCAATTTCAATCGCTTGAGTATAGACAGGCATGCTCTAGGG
>NZ_JANSHG010000250.1:0-2301 GCF_047461555.1 Synechococcus sp. WC101 | reverse complement strand
CGAAGGGGGAACGTTTTTAGATAACGACCTGGTTGATTTTGCCATGCGGTTTCCAATTTCTAGGGATCCCCCCGAAGGGGGAACATGGCGCGCCTTGAAGACTGGGAGCGGGAATTTGTACAGTTTCCAATTTCTAGGGATCCCCCCGAAGGGGGAACTTGCACAGTTCCGACTTTCGAATTGCACTCTTAATGAGTTTCCAATTTCTAGGGATCCCCCCGAAGGGGGAACACTTATCAAATACGTAGACCAGCAGCAACTAGCCCTGGATGTTTCCAATTTCTAGGGATCCCCCCGAAGGGGGAACGATTGGGTTAAATCTCCGACTGGTGTAAAGTCGTTACGGATGTTTCCAATTTCTAGGGATCCCCCCGAAGGGGGAACACCATACCCGAAGTCCAATGGTTGCTTAACCATATGGAGTTTCCAATTTCTAGGGATCCCCCCGAAGGGGGAACCTGAAAAGGGAGGCCCGTTATGTTCACAGCTGAGGAGTTCGTTTCCAATTTCTAGGGATCCCCCCGAAGGGGGAACTTACCAACAGCCTCTATGAGGCTGATGACATTATCCGCGTTTCCAATTTCTAGGGATCCCCCCGAAGGGGGAACCTGTGAAGCCACACAGGCTTGCACAGAAGCCCACCCAAGTTTCCAATTTCTAGGGATCCCCCCGAAGGGGGAACTTCCTCCGTCTAACTAATCTCTGTCTTTCTCTTATATGAGGTTTCCAATTTCTAGGGATCCCCCCGAAGGGGGAACAAGAGACTCCAAGCTGCTCGTACTTGGCTGACCGCGTTTCCAATTTCTAGGGATCCCCCCGAAGGGGGAACCACGGCTCGTAGTCAAGCAGATTGGGAACCGGCAGTACTGTTTCCAATTTCTAGGGATCCCCCCGAAGGGGGAACTTGTTATGAGGGACAACTACAAGACTCTCGGCGACTGGTTTCCAATTTCTAGGGATCCCCCCGAAGGGGGAACGAGGTTCAACGGCCCGTTCCTGCTTTGCTACCCAAGTTTCCAATTTCTAGGGATCCCCCCGAAGGGGGAACTTGCAGTTGTCCAGCCTGAGAAACATTCGCTCTCTGTTTGTTTCCAATTTCTAGGGATCCCCCCGAAGGGGGAACAAGGTATTCGTAAAGTACTACTAGTACAAAACGGTAAAGTTTCCAATTTCTAGGGATCCCCCCGAAGGGGGAACCAACAATAGCCAAGGGAGCTTCAGAACGACTCTCTTGGCGGTTTCCAATTTCTAGGGATCCCCCCGAAGGGGGAACGTCTAGGTCTTTGGGGCGACGACTGGCAGGCTCTTTGAGAGTTTCCAATTTCTAGGGATCCCCCCGAAGGGGGAACATCCTTGGTTAGCCCACCGCTCAGGACAGCAGCCAAGTCGAGTTTCCAATTTCTAGGGATCCCCCCGAAGGGGGAACGACCCACCACGTGTCGGGATGGGCAATGGGAGTTGACGTTTCCAATTTCTAGGGATCCCCCCGAAGGGGGAACTCTACCCTTATTAAACCCAAGCGGGGCAAGGAATGCAAGGCCTATTTGCGAGGGGGTCGGTCGAAGAGGGCAAAAAAAGGCCTTGCAGAGGAGGGGTGAGAGGCCTGAAAGCCTTGTGGCGCAAGGCATCGAGCGGGTCAACGAAAAAATCGGCTTTTGCGGGTTTTGGCGAGGCGCTCGCAGAAGCGTTGATACCGTTTTTATGTGCTTTTGGCAACATGGCTAGGATCGGGATCCCTGGCAAGTCCGAGCTAGGGGCTAATTGCGCAGGCGACCGGAGCGGAGGATGCTGAGGATGAGCCACAGTCCCAAGAGGCTGGCGGCGCCAAAAAGCAGCTCGCTCAGCCAGAAGACCTGGAAGCGCTGGGTTTGCGCCGAGATGATGGCGGCGCCGATAATCAGGGATCCGACCAGGATGCTGTAGGAGAGGCGGTTGGCCGACTGATCCAGGCTGATGCGGAGGTCTTCCAGCTCTTGGATGGTGAGGTTCCAGCGTTGGGTTTCCGAGGTGATGCGGCTAAGCAGCACTTCCAATTGCCGCGGCGACTGCAGCGAGAGGTTTTTCAGGTCCAAGGCTGTGCGCAGCAGCGAGGGTAGGGGAGCTTCCCCCAGCAACTGCTGCCGAAACACGTCCGCCATCAGGGGGCGAATTTGCTCCGGCAGATTGTAGTCTGGGGTGAGCTGGCGGGCGATCCCTTCCAGATTGGCCAGGGCCTTGGCGCACAGCCCCAGGTTGCCGGGGATGCGGATCTGGTTGCGCCGCGCTGCTTGCAGGATCTCGGAGAAAAGCTGGCTAAAATCC
>NZ_JANSHG010000249.1:0-2304 GCF_047461555.1 Synechococcus sp. WC101 | reverse complement strand
AACAGTCTAATAAAGTGTACAACTGTGCTTTGTACTATGCGAGACAAGTCTATTTCAAAACGAAGCGATGGGCAAGCTATGGTGAGCTTTGTGCTGAGATGGCGAGAACCCAAAACAAGCACTTCATCGCAATGTATGTCTCCGCCGCACAACAGACCTGTAAGTCTGTAGCTGAGGCACTCAGTAGCTTTAAGAAAAAGCTGAGGCTCTCCTGGCAAGAAGGAATGAGTTTAAGACCAAACCTGCCGCGGCCTTCAGGAACTGTCTAGAGGCGCTTTGACAACGCCGTTACGGGTTCTTTTGTGGACTGCGTAAGAATCCCCCGCCTTTAGGCGCTGGGAGTGTCAATGGATCCCATCTCTTCAACAGCAGCACCTATGGATCCCTGTCTGATCCCCGTCAAGCTTCCCCACGGCTCCTACGACATTCTCATCCAGTCCCCCGAAGGCTCCGGCGGCCACAGCCTTATCCAGTTGGGATCCCAACTGCAAGCCAGGGGACTTTCGGGCAAGGCGCTGGTGGTGAGCCACCCCGGCATTGCCAAGCATTTTGGCGAAAAGTTGATGCAAGGGTTGCAACAAGCGGGGTTTGCTGCCCGTCTTTTTCTGTTGCCCGCCGGCGAGCGCTACAAAACCCTGCGCTCGGTGGCCAAGATCTACGATGCTGCCTTGAGCTTTGGCCTGGAGCGCTCTTCCACCCTCGTGGCCCTGGGAGGGGGGGTCATTGGGGATATGGTGGGGTTTGCCGCCGCCACTTGGCTGCGCGGGATCCCGTTTGTCCAGGTGCCCACTTCGCTTTTGGCCATGGTGGATGCGGCCATCGGCGGCAAGACCGGCGTCAACCATCCTGGCGGGAAAAACCTCATCGGCGCCTTCTACCAGCCGCGCCTGGTGTGGATCGACCCAACGCTGTTGCAGACCCTGCCCCGGCGGGAATTTACCTCGGCCCTGGCGGAAGTCATCAAATACGGCGTCATCCAGGCTGCCGACCTATTTGAGTTTTTGCAAGACCGGCCCAGGCTGAGGCGCTACGCCGATTTTGCCCCTGCGGATCTGCACTATCTGCTGCGGCGCTGTGCCGAGTGCAAAGCCTGGGTGGTGCAACAGGACGAGCGGGAAGGGGGCCTGCGGGCCATCTTGAACTACGGCCATACCCTCGGCCATGCCCTGGAAACCGTTACCGGCTACCGCCGCTACCTGCACGGGGAGGCGGTGGCCATTGGCATGGTGGCTGCGGGGGAGATCGCCCGTCGCCTGGGGTGGTGGAGCGCGGCTGAGGCCGAGCGGCAGCGACGCCTTATCGAAAGGGCAGGGCTGCCCAGCCACTGGCCCGCCGGGATCCCTTGGGAGGCGGTGCTGCAGGCGCTGCAGGCGGACAAAAAAGTCAAGCAAGGGCGGATCCGCTTCGTTCTGCCCCGCCGCATTGGCCAAGCGGAGCTGACCGATCAAGTCGAGCTGGCGGATGTGCAGGCCGCTCTGGCGGCGATGACGGCAACCTCTTGAGCCCTAGAATTAGGAAAAGCTGAGGACAAGAAAGCATGGGACGGCAACAACGGGTAGCCATCCTAGGGGCCACAGGAGCCGTAGGAGTGGAGCTGCTGAAGCTGCTGGAAGAGCGCCGCTTTCCGGTGGCAGAGCTGAAGCTGTTGGCCTCGCCCCGCTCGGCGGGCACCTACTTGACCTTCAAGGGAGAACGGATCCCGGTGGAGCCGGTTGCAGAAGCGTCCTTTCGGGGTCTGGACCTGGTCTTGGCCTCTGCCGGGGCAAGTGTTTCCAAAACTTGGGCCAAGACCATCGTCGAGGCAGGGGCAGTGCTAATTGACAACTCCAGCGCCTTCCGCCTGGATCCCGATGTCCCGCTGGTGGTGCCGGAGGTCAACCCCCAGGAAGCCTTCCGTCACCAAGGGATCATTGCCAATCCCAACTGCACCACCATCCTAATGTGCGTGGCCATCTACCCCCTGCATCGCCACATCCCCCTGCGCCGCGTGGTGGCCGCCACCTATCAATCGGCCAGTGGGGCCGGGGCCCGCGCGATGGTGGAGCTAGAGGAGCAAACCCGCGCCTACCTGCAAGGCCAGCCCTTTCAGCCCCAGGTGTTCCCCTACCCCATCGCCTTCAACCTCTTCCTCCACAACAGCCCCCTGCAGGAGAACGGCTACTGCCAGGAAGAGATGAAGATGGTCAACGAATCCCGCAAGATTATGGGATCCCCCAACCTGCGGCTGACAGCTACCTGTGTGCGGGTGCCGGTGCTGCGTACCCACGCCGAGGCCCTCAACCTGGAGTTTGAACAGCCCTTCCC
>NZ_JANSHG010000248.1:0-2375 GCF_047461555.1 Synechococcus sp. WC101 | reverse complement strand
GTCGTAGAGCTGGGCGCGCAGGGCGCCGAAAAAGTCGATGGCCTGCTCGGGAAAGGCGTCCACCAGGCGCTCAATCTCCTCAAGAGACAGCCCGTCGGCTTGAAAAATGCCGTGAACGATGTGGATGCGGTCGGTGCGGCTGGGCTCCCAGTAGAACTTGCGCATGCGCCCATCGCGGATGAGGGGGGCATAGAGGGTGGAAAAGTCGTTGCCGGTGGCGATGATGGGCACCCGCGGCAGGGGCTTGGGATCGTAGCTGCCGGGAAGCTGCACGTTGGTGGGGTTGTCGGCGATGTTCATCAGGGTGGCGCTCACCAGTTGGGTGTTGACGGTGTACTGGGTCATGCTGTTCAGGCGACCGGCGCCGGCATCCAGGTCGTTGATCATCAGCACGGCCATCTGGCCAAATTTGCGGATGTGCTCGGCAGCTTCACGGTAGCGCAGGCGAATCATACGGGCGGGATCCCCGGCGTCGGGACTTTCCAGCTCGCCCCCCGAGATGTGGACGGCATAGACCTTCATGCGCTCAAAGATGAG
Organism: Synechococcus sp. WC101; assembly: GCF_047461555.1. NCBI lineage: Bacteria > Bacillati > Cyanobacteriota > Cyanophyceae > Synechococcales > Synechococcaceae > Synechococcus > Synechococcus sp. WC101. The sequence goes on along the minus strand of NZ_JANSHG010000248.1, from coordinate 1,838 downwards.
GTTGCATTGGAAGGTCTTGCCCTCCCCCTTGCGCCCGTGGATGCCCAAGATGAGCGGAACGGGCACGTCGGGCAGAGGAAGATGATTTTTGGTCAGGTGCAGGGCGACAACTTTAAGAAAGGTGGGGGGGATGTAGTAGCTCATCGGTGGGCCTTAGCTTGGTTGCGAGAGTTTCTATTTCCTCCATTGTCGTTCTGGGAAGTTGGCCCCTGCCCCTCCTCGGCCCAATTCTTGGCGGGCAGCAGGGACAATACTCCAGATAAGTGCTAATTATCTGGACTATCGGCAAGGGGAAAGAGTGCCCACATGGGCGTTGCCATGGGATTACGCGGGAGGTTAGTTTTTGTAACAGTCTTCCGGCAGGGCGACCCCAGAGATGGCAACACAAGCTTTTCTGGCGCTCTGGTCAGGCCGGCTTAGACGAAAAGCTGTCCATCTAAGGGGGAGATCTTGCTGTTGAATTGCCTAAGCTCTGTGTTGCTGGCTGTCGAAGCCGCCGCTCCCGTCGAGGCGCCAGGGGGAGACAACCTCTCTCCCTTGATCTTGGTGGCGGTGCTGCTGGCCTTGGTGGTCATCTACTTGGCCAGCCGCGTTGGCGGAGAAATGGCCGTTCGCCTGAGTTTTCCCCCCGTGCTGGGAGAGTTGCTGGGAGGGGTGTTGGTGGGCGGTTCTGGCCTGGGGTTACTGGTTTTTCCCGAAGGGCCGCTTTCTGCCGAGGCGTTGCCTACCTTGGCCCAGTCCTCAGCTCTGATGCAGATTCTGCAGGCCACCGCGGGTCTTGACAAGGGATCCCTGGTGCAGGTGTTCTCCTCCCAAAGCCAGATCATCGACATCCTCTCGGAGATGGGGGTGGTTATCCTTCTCTTTGAAATTGGTCTTGAGTCGGATCTGGGGGAACTGTTGCGGGTTGGCCCGCAGGCGGCGGCCGTGGCCGTTATTGGGGTTGCTGTGCCCTTTGCGGCGGGAACACTGGGCCTGCTCTACCTCTTTCACGTGCCTGTCATCCCTGCCATCTTCGCCGGGGCGGCTCTGACGGCAACCAGCATTGGCATCACCGCCCGCGTCTTGGCCGAGCTGCAAAAACTCACCTCCCTCGAAGGGCAGGTGATCATCGGCGCCGCCGTCCTGGACGACGTGTTGGGCATCATCATCTTGGCGGTGGTGGCCAGCTTGGCCAAAACCGGAGAGGTTGACGTCGCCGATGTTGGCCTCATCGTCGTCAGCGCTGTCGTCTTTCTCGTCGGCTCTATCGTCTTGGGGCGACTCCTCAGCCCCTACTTTGTGGCTCTCCTCAACAACCTGAAAGCCCGCGGCAACCCCCTTTTGCCCGCTCTGGTCTTGGCTTTCTTGTTGGCCTACGTAGGGCAGGTGATCCACCTGGAGGCGATTTTGGGCGCTTTTGCCGCCGGCCTAATTCTAGGGGAAACCGACAAGCGCCAGGAGCTAGAAGAACAGATCAAGCCCGTTTCCGACCTGCTGGTGCCCATCTTCTTCGTCTGCGTCGGGGCCAAAACCAACCTCGCCGTGCTCAACCCCACCCTCCCCGCCAACCGCGAGGGGCTGATCATTGCCGTCTTCTTGGTTAGCGTTGCGATTGTGGGCAAGCTGGCCGCCGGCCTGGGGGCGTTCGGCAAGCCGGGCATCAACCGCTATGCCATCGGCGTGGGTATGATCCCGCGCGGCGAGGTGGGCCTGGTGTTTGCCGGCGTGGGAGCGGCCAGCGGGGTTCTCTCCGAGGCTCTCGACGTCAGCATCATCGTCATGGTGATCGCCACCACCTTTATCGCCCCCCTCTGGCTGCGGGGAGTATTGATCGGGGAAGTAGACTCTCCTCCTTC
>NZ_JANSHG010000247.1:0-2389 GCF_047461555.1 Synechococcus sp. WC101 | reverse complement strand
CATGATCCACATCGGCGCCATCACCAACAATCAGCCGGTGCGTATGGCAGTTCTGTGTCAGTTGATCACCCAGGGGAAAGGAATTGCCATTGCCGGAATGCACGTTGGCAAGGGCTTGGGGCTGGATATCTCCGGAGCCGCGGATTACATCAAAAACTTCAGCGCCAGCAACAGGCGCAAGTTCAAAGCTGGCTATACCTTCCCCAACGCCAATCAAGATTTTTGGATCCGCTACTGGCTTGCCGCCGGGGGGGTGGATCCGGATCAAGACATTGACCTCCTGACGGTGCCCTCTGCCGAGACGGTGCAGGGGATGCGCAATGGCACCATGGACGCTTTCAGCACGGGGGATCCCTGGCCCTACCGGATTGTGGCCGATGGGATCGGCTTTATGGCGGCCCTCACCCAGCAGATCTGGCCTTTTCACCCCGAAGAATACTTGGCCATTCGCGCCGACTGGGTGGAGCAAAACCCCAGAGCCACACAAGCAGTTTTGATGGCTGTGATGGAAGCGCAGCAATGGTGCGACGATCCGGCCAACCGTGAAGAGCTGGCGCGCATCCTTTCGGGGCGCGCTTATCTGAATGTGCCGGTCGAGGTTCTCACGCCTCCCTTCCAGGGCAAGTACGAATTGGGAGATGGCAAGCCGGCTGTTCAAGATTTCAACGCCGGGCCTCTGTACTGGGAAGATGGGCGGGGCAGCGTCTCTTATCCCTACAAGAGCCATGACCTGTGGTTCTTGACCGAATCGCTGCGTTGGGGCTTCCACGCTCGCTTCCTCAAGGATTTGGATACTGCCCGCCGTCTGGTGGATGAGGTGAACCGCGAAGATCTCTGGCGGGAGGCTGCCCAAGCGCTGGGAGTGAAGAATATTCCCAACAACACTTCGCGGGGAACGGAGCGTTTCTTCGATGGTGTGGTGTTTGACCCCCAGGATCCCCAGGCCTACTTGAACAGCCTGAAAATCAAAAGGGTCTAGCTGAATAGCTTGATTGGGCCAAGTTCCTCACCTTCTTTTGCAGGAAGTCCATGGCTTACCGTTTCCTTGTTCGAATCTCTCGCGCGACAGGGATCCTGCCTACCTGCGGGATCCCACGATGTCGAAAAAAGCTGTGCCGAGCTTTCTGCCCAAACGATGGAAAGTTGACGGATGCTATGAGCCTTGCACTTTTTGAATAACTTTGAATGCTATGTTGAGGATCGGCTATGTTGGCTCTACTTCACGTTCCGCGCGAACTCTTCAGGGATCCTCCTTTTGAGAGGCCGGCCCAGCCCCGCTGGGACAAGCTCATTCTCTCGATAGCCGTGGGGGCGCTGAGCTTTCTAATTGTCGTGAGAGTTTTGTTGAGTTTGCAATCCCTGTGTTTGCCCATCCAAGGAGAAGGCAAGGCCAATCCCAGTTCATGCTCTGTTTCCAACACGTTGTAGAACCCTGCGGCTGGAATGTTCTGAGAGCGCGACAACAGAGAACCTTGTAAAACCCTATCCTCCTCTAGGAGCTATGACGACAACACTTTCTTCTCCGGCAAAATCTGCAACGGCGAAGCTTGATTTGGCGAAGTACCGAGATCAGATTCTCCCCCCTGTGGTGGGCATTGTTGGATTTCTGCTCATCTGGCAGCTCTTGGCCAGTGCCAACCTTATTCGGCTGCCGGGGCCCTGGGATGTGTGGATGGATGAGCGCAGCCGCTACCTAATCCTGCATCCTCTGTACCGCAATAGCGACCTCGACCAAGGGCTGCTGCGCCAAACTTTGGCCAGCCTGCAAAGGGTGGTCATCGGCTACTGCAGTGCCGCTTTGGTGGGCATTGCCCTAGGGATCTTGGTGGGCAGCAGCATGTGGATCAACCGCGCTTTGGATCCCATCTTCCAGTTTTTGCGCATGGTGGCTCCCTTGGCTTGGGTGCCCATCTCCTTGGCTGCTTTGCAGCGCAATGAGCCGGCTGCTTTGTTTGTTATTTTCATCACCTCTATCTGGCCCATTTTGATCAACACGGCGGTGGGGGTGAGGCAGATCCCGGAAGACTACATCAACGTTTCTAGAGTGCTGAGGCTTTCTAAAGTTGACTTCTTTTTTAAGGTGCTGCTGCTCTCTGCTTTGCCCTACATGTTCACAGGTTTGCGGGTTGGCATTGGCCTATCCTGGCTGGCGATTATTGCTGCAGAAATTGTCATGTCCGGCGTGCCAGGGATCGGCTTTTTCATCTGGGATGCCTACCAGCAGAACTACGTGACTGAGATCATCGTTGCTGTCATCTACATTGGGGCGGTGGGCTTGCTTTTGGATCGACTGGTGGCTGCCCTGCAAAACAAAATAGCCAATCGCTAGCCTCGTTTGCAGATCTTTTCACTGCATGTCCATCCAATTGAGTTGGGATCCCTCTTACAT
>NZ_JANSHG010000246.1:0-2411 GCF_047461555.1 Synechococcus sp. WC101 | reverse complement strand
TTCGGCTGCTCCCCACCCCTGGATCTACCACCGCTAGGTGAATGGTTTCAGAAGGTAAATGGGGATAGGCCGTCATCAAGGCAAAACGGGCCGCTGCCACGTCCTGAGGCGGGATTTCGTGGCTAAGGTCGATAAACTGAACCTGGGGCGCGATCCCCCAAATCACCCCCTTCAGAATGCCCACGTAGGGATCCTGAAGACCAAAATCAGTGAGTAGGCTAATGACCTTCATTGGCGAGCTAAGCAGCGCTTGCCAGCCCTCTGGGAACTTTTAGCTCTCCTACGGCAGGTGGTTTTTACGGGGAAGAGGAGTCTTTTGCCAGTTCCGGCTGCAGCGGCTGGGGATCGGCAATGTTGGGCAGCTCCAGACAGTAGCCCGCCCCGTAGACAGTTTTGATGTACTGGGGGTGGCGCGGATCCGGCTCCAGCTTGGTGCGCAGATGGCGGATGTGGACGCGAATGGTCTCGATGTCGTCGTCGGGCTCGTAGCCCCACACTTCCTGCAGGATTTCGCTGGGGGAGACTGTCTGGCCGTGCCGCTGCATCAGGCAGTGGAGCAGGTCAAACTCCAGGTGGGTGAGCTTAATGGTTTTGCCAAACCACACCGCCTCGAAGCGCTCTGGCACCAGGGTGAGGGGGCCATAGGTGAGGATCTCGCCGTGTTTAGCCGTCTGGGGAATGCGATCGGCACGTCGCAGCAGGGCCCGCACCCGCACCAGCAGCTCCTGCACCTCAAAGGGTTTGGTCAGGTAGTCGTCGGCGCCAGCGTTGAAGCCTTCAATCTTGTCTTGGGTTTGGCCGAGGGCGGTGAGCATCAGGATCGGGATCTCGCTGGTGCGCTCCTCCCGCCGCAAGCGCTGGCAAACCGTCAGGCCGTCCACCTGGGGCAGCATCAGGTCGAGAATGATGAGATCCGGAAGAACCTGCAGAGCCAGTGCTTGTCCGCGTACCCCATCGGTGGCCTTCACGACCTCATAGCCCGCCAACTCCAGATTGATACGCAGAATATCCAGAATTGAAGGGTCGTCCTCAATGATGAGTATGCGAGCCATAGCCGGTTGCAGCCCAAACTGCGGATAAAACGTTTTGTTAAATCAGCTAACAAGAGTCCAAAGCTTTACGACTCAAAGTTTACTTAATTCTAGCCTCATTGCAAATCTGGCCGGGAGGCGGGTGGGCGCGGCTCCAGGGGAGACCCTTCATCCGGCTTGGCGGGCACGCTTTTTCGGATCCCCTTTGGGAATGGCGGCGATGAGGCGGCGGGTATAGTCCTGCTGCGGGTTCCGGTAGATCTGAGCGGCAGGGCCAATTTCTTCGATGCGGCCTCGGTTCATGACCAGAATGCGGTCGCTCATGAACTTGACCACGCTCAGGTCGTGGGAGATGAACAGATAGGTCAGTCCCAGCTCCTCCTGCAGATCCTTGAGCAAGTTCAGCACCTGGGCCTGTACGGAGACATCCAGGGAAGACACTGCCTCGTCGCAGACGAGCAGGCGCGGCTCCGAAGCCAGGGCGCGGGCAATGCAAATCCGCTGCCGCTGCCCGCCGGAAAACTGGTGGGGCAGACGATCCAGCGCCTCGGGATCCAACCCGACTCGTTCAAACAGGCGTTGGGCTCGTGCTCGCCGCTCGGCGGCGTTTCTCCCCATCCCGTGCAGCACCATCGGCTCCATGACGCTGGCTCCCACACTCATGCGCGGATCCAAAGAGGCTGCCGGATCCTGAAAGATAAGCTGGATCTCGCGGCGCAAGCGGCGCAGGCGCCGAGGCGGCAGGCGGAGCCAGTCTTCTCCGTCGTAGATTACCTGGCCGGAACTGGCGCGGATTAGACGCAACAGGGTTCGCCCCAGGGTGGTTTTGCCGCAGCCGGACTCGCCCACCACCCCCAGGGTTTCGCCTGGATACAGGTCGAAGCTGATCCCGTCCACAGCTCGGATCTCGCCCACCTGGCGGCCCAATGGCCCGCGACGGACGGCATAGTGGGTGCGCAACTCCCGCACCTGCAACAGAGGGGGCTGGCTGCATATCTGGCGCAGCCGTTCTTCCTCTTCGGCGGCTGGGATCTCCAGTTGCTGCCACCGCTCCTCGAGGGATCCCCCCTTTTCCTGGAAATCCTGGACGGTGGGCAGCCGCCGCAACCGCCGCTCCAACGGTGGGCGACAGGCCAGCAGGCCGCGGGTGTAGGGGTGCTGGGGATCCCAAAAGATCTGTTTCACCGATCCTTGTTCCACGGCTTGGCCCCGGCACATCACCACCACCTGATCCGCCAATTCCGCCACCAAATTGAGGTCGTGGGTGATGAAGAGGATCGCCATCTGTCGCTGCTGCTGCAGATCCCGGAGCAGGCGCAAGATCTCGGCTTGCACCGTTACATCCAAGGCGGTAGTCGGCTCATCAGCAATCAACAGCTT
>NZ_JANSHG010000245.1:0-2444 GCF_047461555.1 Synechococcus sp. WC101 | reverse complement strand
GATCCCGAACCGTGCCCAAGTACCAAGCGGCATAGTACCGATCTTGCGGGTCATCCCCCTGCAGCCGCGCTATCGCCTGCTCCCAGGTGAGCGGCTGGGGCAGCACCGCCGTGTTGGATGTCATGGGAACCCTTGCAGAGCCGTCCATGGAATCGAGGCCACCTTGCCGATGACTGCCGTTGAGCAGAGGGATCCCTTACTCAGCAGCGCCGTTGCTCTGGGCAGGGGCCGCCGATAGAGCAGTGACCTGCACGATTTTGCCGCCCATCCGCAGAATGCGCTGCATCTCCGTGGACAGCCGGCTGTAAGGAACTGTGATGCTCATGGTACTGCGACGCACCTTAGCCGAGGTGGCCAGAGCATCGGGTGGGTTGAGCAGGCCAGTGTACTCAACCTTGTAAACCCGGCTGCCGGCTTCCGTCAAAGTTTCAGGGCCGCTGGTGCTTTGACCAAACATCCTTTTCCCCCGAGTCGAGTTCAACTTTGTGCGGCACCTGGGCACGAAGACCTCCTGACCGCCAGAGAGGCCGCAAAAGCCACCTCTAGAGGCAGAACTGTACCCAGGCACAAAAGCTTGGGAAGCAGGCAGACAACCTAGCTGGCTCGAAGAGAGCCGCGGCGCCGAAAACCTGGAAACGACCAGCTCAGCTCCACTTGGGCTGCTGCCTGCTCTGTAGGGGCACTCAATTGGAAGACGAAGAAAGAGATTGCTCCCCCAAAAACGGGATCTCTACTCTGGCATCCCTTAGCTAAGGGCGTTGATGGCGTAGTCGAAGTAAATGGCTGCTTCGTTCGCCGCTTGGCCCTTCAGCATGCCCAGAGCACGGCTCTTCATGTGCTGCAGAGCTACAATGTACCAGCTCGGGGAGAGGTTAAAGGAGCGGTTCACCTCCCGCAGGCCCGCCACCAGGTATTCATCGAGGGGGCCCGTGCCGCCTGCAACCAGCGAGTAGGTGATAAAGCGCAGGTAGTAGCCAATGTCGCGGGCACACTTGGCCTGAAACACATCGCCGTGACCCATTTCGCCCGGCTGGGTCAGGTAGGGGAAGCGCTTGAACACTTCCTGCACCGCTTCGCGCACCAGCGTTTGTTGGTTTTGGGTCAAGACACGGGCCGCTTCCAGAGAGGCAGCAGCGCGCTGGTAACGACCATTAACGGCCTGCAGCTCGCTGGCATTGAGAAAACGCCCTTGATTGTCAGCAGCGGCAATCGCTTCGGTAATGACAGTTTTCACCTTGCAACTCCTAAATGCGTTGACTGTTAGCAAAAGTCTTAGTTGAGCAGCCGGCACTCCTCCAAGTTGGGAATGCCTGTCTGCCTGTCGGAAAAAAGGGATCTAGGCGATCTCACGGAGCTTTAAAGAGGGACGACCGCTTTTAACTTAAACAATGGCGGCAGCCGCCTTGTCGAAGTAGCTGGCCACCTCGCTTTGCAGCGCCGAGCAGTCGCCAGGGGTGATGCCGTTCGGATCCATGATCTTGGCCAGGGCTTCCTTCTTCATGGCCGCAATGGCGTTGGCCATGGAGCTGGTGGGCACCCCCAGCGCAATGTAGGTCTCCCGCAGGCCGTTGAGGCAGCGATCTTCCAGCACCGAGCTATCCCCCGCCAAGGTGGCGTAGGTGATGTAGCGCAAGATGATCTCCATGTCCCGCAGGCAGGCGGCCATGCGACGGTTGGTGTAGGCATTACCGCCAGGGGCGATCAGATCCGGCTCCTGGGCAAACAGGGAACGAGCCGCGTTGGTTACGATTTGGGCGGCGTTGCTGGTCATGCGGTTGACAGCATCCAGGCGTTTGTTGCCTTCTGCCACCAAAGCCGCCAGACGGTCGAAGTCTTGATCACTTAAAAAGGCACCGCGTGCATCTGCCTGAGCGATCACCCGGGTAAAGGCGTCTTGCATGATGGATCTCCTTCTGGTCTTTCCAAAAAGCGATGGGCGACTGGCTGAACCTCTCAAAAGTGGGATCCCAAACTCTGTTGTTTGCGGGATCCTCCTTGCCCAAAAACCGGGGATCCTGTGGAGCGGGTTGCTCAAAACTACCCCCACCGAAGCCCCAGATTTTGAGACAGGTCAAGAACCTCTGCGACTTTCAGACAGCCGAGCATCCAGGTCAATTTTATAGCGTGGGAGGGATGAGTGTTTTGTGAAGATTTACAAATAAACAGGCACCAGAGTGTCTGCTTGGCCGCCAATCCTCTGGCTCTGTTGGGTCAGCAGGCCAGAAACTGGTCGGCGAGGGCAGTAAAAAAATGTAAACATTCGTTTCACTTGTTTTGAGATAAAGGCAAGCCTCTTGCCCACACACTGCAGCAGTCAATGTTGCGGGGTACCTATGCCTTGCAGGGCAGCTTTGAGATCCCGGCAGAAGTGGGCAATTTGTTGCAGCCCTTGGGCGGGGGTGGGGGCCTTGGCCAGCCGTTGCACAAAGGCACTGCCCACGATC
>NZ_JANSHG010000244.1:0-2463 GCF_047461555.1 Synechococcus sp. WC101 | reverse complement strand
CTTCGGGGGGATCCCTAGAAATTGGAAACCGCATGGCAAAATCAACCAGGTCGTTATCTAAAAACGTTCCCCCTTCGGGGGGATCCCTAGAAATTGGAAACTTCTATTAACATCAGCTTACTAAAGGAAATTGTCTTAAGCAAGTTCCCCCTTCGGGGGGATCCCTAGAAATTGGAAACTTCAGGCGAAACTGAACGGGGCAGCCCACGAACACTTTCAGGTTCCCCCTTCGGGAGGATCCCTAGAAATTGGAAACAAAAGAAAACCTGCTACCCAGTGAGTAGCGGGTTAGTGGCTCTCCCTTCAGGGAATCTCCAGAAATTAGGAAGGCGGCTAAGGAACTCCGAGTAGATCTCGGTATAGGCCTTGACCCACTCGGGATCGGGCTGGATGAGGCGTTCCACCTGCACCAGCCGATCGGCAGCCTGCTGCACCGAGCAGCACCAATAGGCCGAGGCGGCCAGGACAGCTGCCCCTACGGCGGCCTCGGGGTGCTTGACCACTGCTAAGGGGCGGGCAAGGAGGCTGGCGCGCAGGCGCAGCCACAGAGGGCTTTTGCAGCCGCCGCCGGTGGTCAACAGCGTTCCCTCTATGGGGATCCCGTGGGCGGCCAAGGTCTCCAGCCCCAGCCGCTCCACCATTGCCACCCCTTCCAAGAGAGCTGCATAGAAGCGAGGGGATCCCACTTCCGCCTGGGGCAAGAAGCCGGCAAATTCACTATCCAGGATGGGAAAACGCTCGCCGGGTCGGCAGAGGGGATAGCCGACCAAGCCCGTGGGCAGATGGGCTTCCGCCTGCCGATCCAGGGCAGCAAAGTTGCCGCCGGGGAAGAAGTGGGGCAAGACCCCGCCGCCGCAGAAGGAGGCTGCTCCTGGCCACCAACTGGTTCGGTCGGGGTGCAGATGGGAGTAGAGGCTTTGCGTTTGCACGGGATAGGACTCCGTCCCGCTCACGCGAACAGCACTGTTGGCCTTGAAGATGAGGGTTGTGCCCAGGCTGGTGGCAACCTGCCCCAAGCGAGTAGCCCCTGCGGCCAACTGTCCGGCGCAGCCATCGGTGATCCCGGCAGCAATCAGCACCTCTGGCCCCAGCTCCCACTCCGCCCGCACCGTTCCCAGAACCGTTCCTGGCGCCACCACCTCAGGAAAGCGCTTGGGGTCGAGGCCATGGCGAGACAGCCACTCCCGCGGCCACGTGTAGGTTTCCAGGTCGAAGCCGCTTTTTAGGGCATGGGTGTGATCGGTTACCCGCCGGCGGCCTCCCAGTTGGCTCAGGAGAAAGTCCGCCGGGTGGGCCAGGTAGCTGTCCCGGTATTGATCAGGATGGGCTTCTGCCCACCACAACCAGCGGCTGAGCCCCCAACTGGCCGGGATCCCCAAGCGCCGGGCCTGGGCCTGTCCCCGCAGGTCGGAATACAGCCAGGCCTGATCCAGCGGCATGCCCCGCCCGTCTACCGGCAAAACCGTGCCAGAGGTGCTACAGGCACTGAGGGCAACGATGGCGTAGCGATCCCCCAGTTGGGTCTTCAGGTGTGCCAGCAGCGTCTTCAGGGTGCGCAGCCAGCGGCCCGGGTTGGTTTCCGGTGGATCCCAGGAGCGCTCGCTTTTGCCCACTATCTCGCCTGCCTCCGAGAGGGCCACCACCCGCATCCCCGAAGTACCCAGGTCGATCCCAAGAAACACAGGGTTCATAAGGACTTGCTAGCAGAGTAAACTACCCGGCTCCGACCGCCCCCCTTCCCCCCAACCCCCCGTATACGGGGGGCAGGGGGGCGGGGGGATTGAGGGGGGTACGGTGCGGGGCTGCTGCGGTTTCTAGCTGAACTAGCGCGAAGAGCTTCCCTCAAATGGCTAAAAATCTCGGCTGCTGAGGGCCAAGGCCTCTTGGATATCCAGATCCAAATTCTTCACCGACTCCAGCACCGAGCGCGTAATCAGCTTGCCCGCTTGCACCAAAACGGCGCCAGTTACTGGGTGCAAAAGGGGCTGCTCCGCCCGCCGCCCAATCAACACCTCGATATCCTTAAAAGCGTTGATGTACATCCCCACCGGCAACTCCACCACCACCCCTTCCCCCAGAACCCGCGCTTGACAAGCTAGGCGGGAATTGGTCTTACGAGTGGTGATCACCTCCAAGGTGCGCTGCTCCCGGGGGGTCATGGCCGAGAGCGATTCCATCCCCTCTTTTACATACACATGACAGGTGGCGCAGAGGCCGCGCCCGCCGCACTCTTTCAAGACATTCAGCTCTTCCCGCAACAGCACCGAGAGCAAGTTGCTGTTGGTGGCCACTTCCGACACCTGAGCAATGGGATCCAACCGCACCCGCTTGACCATTGTCTCTCCTTCGTTGTTACATCCCTTAACGTTAGCTTGTCCTGGCAAGGGATCCTAGTCACACCTATACTGTATTATTTTTTACTCGCCCTGGGATTGGGAAGGAGCGGGCTGGGCAGGCTAAAGT
>NZ_JANSHG010000243.1:0-2502 GCF_047461555.1 Synechococcus sp. WC101 | reverse complement strand
CTTTGCCTTCAGGAACTGTCTAGAGGCGCTTTGACAACGCCGTTACGGGTTCTTTTGTGGACTGCGTAAGAATCCCCTGGGTGGGAGTGTCAACTCCCTCACCATCCAAGCTGATGCCCTCGACCAACACCGGCCAAGGCGCCGTGCTAGGCGATATCGCAAAACGCCCTGTCCTCAACCGGAGCCAGCCGCACGAGGGGGAGTATTAAGCGCAGGCAGCCCTGTTTAGGTGGAAGTGCTCCCTTCTGCCATCTCTTGTTCAGGTGTCCTAAGCCAGGGCCTCCAACGCAGCAGCCGCCGCAGCTCCACCAGCAGCACTCCGGCCACACCCGTCAGGATCCAGCCCAGCCAGTCCGCCGCCGTGCCCAGGTAGCGCACCTCCACCCGATGCTCCCCCGGCGGGATCCGCACTTGCAACAGCCCCACCCCGTTGGGTTCGGCAGCTCTGAACCGTCCATCGATTTGTAAGCGCCAGGCGGGGTAGTAAAACGTGCGTAAGGCTACCGATTGTTCTTGGGAGGTAGGGTTAACCGCGCGAAAGCGACGGTAGCCATAGCGCCACTCTTCCACCTGGAGCAGTGCGGCTGGATCCTCTACCTCGCCTTGCCACTGCAAGAGCGGATCCACCTGTGGGGGCGGCATGGGCAGCGTCGCCTGGCGGGGCCGGTATTCCAGCGCATCCACCAGCGCCAACCCATCGGGAAAGCGCCAGTGCAGGTGCAAAAAAGCAATGCCCGGCCGCTCTTGCGGCTCGTGGGGGAACTGCTTGGCCGCAGCTAGCTCTTGAAAGGTTTGGACAAGCTGCAGATCGAAGCCGGCTTTGGACATCAGTTGCAAGCCCTGCCAGGTTTGTACTCCCATGGCCAGGCCGATCCCCACCAGCAAAAGGAGCTGCAGGCGCTTGTGCCCCCATCCCCACCCAGCTAAGGATCCCAATAGCCAAGGCACGGTTACCGCCGTCACCGCCATCCAGCGCCAGGAAAACTGGATGCGCCGCAGCGGCAAAACCCACTCGTAGAGCCCAGCCAGCAGATCCGTCATCATCAGCAACGCCACCAGGCTGGCTCCCAGGCTGTAGAGCAGGGTGGCTTTGGCAAGAGGGAATTCGTCAGCTCCGCTTCCCTGCAAGAGCAACGTCCCCTCTGTTCGGCGGGCCAGCCACTCCAGAAAAACCAGGAGCCCCGCCCCCACCAGAACCGCTGCCATCCAGACCCAGTACCCCACCAGGTTGCTCTCAAACCAGTGCTCTGTCCAGCGCGGCTGAAGCTGCATGAGCCCGCTCAGCATCAGGCGATGGTGGGGCGTGTACTCTTCGGCAAAGTTGACAAAGTCCACCTGGACATGGCGCTGATCCCAAAAGGCCGGCAACAGATAAAAAGCAGCCCACCCCAGCCCCAGCCCAAATCCTAGGTAGCAGCGTCCCACCCTGGGCCAGAAGGGATCCCTTCCCCCCAACACCCAAGGCAGGGGCAGCCAAATCAAGGTAAACACCAGCAACGTGGGCAGATGAGAGAGCGTCAGCAACCCATAGCTCAGCGCCAAAACCGCAACCGGCCCAATGGACTGGGGCCGGCAGATCGTCTGCAGCGAGGCCCAGAAAATCCAGGGCAGGATTGCAATGGCCCACACTTCTCCAATTGCCCCCCGTTGGTAGATGTCTACCAACCAATAGGGGCCGGCCATGCTCAGCAGGGCCAAGCCCAGCGCCAAAGCCCAAGGAAGCACTTGCCGCAGCAGGACGTACAGCCCCAGCCCGAAGACTGCCATCGCCAGGCCCATGCTGGCCACCAAGGATCCAGGCATATCCAGCCCCAGCAGGCGAAACGGCAAAGGGGCCACCATGCATAGAGGTGGATAGAAGGCAAAGGTGGGGTTGCCGTAGCCGAAGTTGGAATACTCCAGCCAGCGGGGGTAAAACTGCCCGCCGAAAAACTGCCGCTGATACTGAAAGGCCCAACTGAGGTTGAAGTGGGTGGAATGAGTGATGGGGTAGCCCCGCTGCAGCATCGGCCAGAGCAGGGCCAGCACTCCAGTTAGCAGCGCAAGCCCGACCAGCAGCTTCGGTTGGCGTAACGCTTTCATCCTCACTTCTGGACTAGGCGTTGCCTACCTCCCTCTTTGCCAGGAATTAATAGCGAATCCAGGCATAGGCGGCATCGGAGAGCACCGGCACCTCGGCATAGTGGCCGCGAACGTTCTGCACCCAAGCGTAGACGGTGATGGCGATCACGCCCAGAAGTGCGGTGGTGGCCAAAATGCTGACAAGTGCTGCCAGGCCGAGGTTGCCAAAGAGCATAGCAAACACCTGCATCAACACTTGCACCAAGAACAGGGCAATGTTGAGCAACAGCGCCTGCATGGTGTTGAAGCGAACAAAGTGGGCGACACGGCTGTTGCGGACTAAAAATAGCAGGGCGAGAAATATCCCCACCCCCAACCAGCCTGTGGCCAGGGGCAGCAAGCGCAGCAGTGGACTAAAAATGGGGATCAAACCTGGCAGAG
>NZ_JANSHG010000242.1:0-2504 GCF_047461555.1 Synechococcus sp. WC101 | reverse complement strand
GTCGGAAATGACCAGCCTCACCCCATGAAGCCCCCGCTCCACCAGGCCCTTCAGCAGGTTCCTCCAGGCCTCCTTCCGCTCCCCGCCCGCCGGTTCCACCGTCAGCACTTCCCGGTAGCCTTCTTCGTTCACCCCCACCGCCACCAGAAGGGCCAGGTCCACCACCCGCCCGCCCCAGTTCACCTTGAAGTAGGCCGCGTCCAGGCGGAGAGCTCCTCCTCCAGGCGCTGAGCTACCCTGGAGACCGCGTCCTTACCGATGCGCACCCGGGACAGGCCCTCCGTGATGGCCGCTACCTTGCGGGTGGAGACCCCTTGGAGGTACATCCCCAGCACCGCCTCTTCTACCTCTCCGGTCATCCGCTTGTACCGCACCCTTGCCTCCTCCCGCCCCTTGGGGTAGGCTGGAGGCCTCAGTCGGCAGAACTGGGGCTCTCCGGGTCCTACCCGGGGGGCACGTCATTTTCATAGGAGGGATTTTACCGCAACCTCCACCTGCGCCCTGGGCCTCGAGGGGCGGTAAACTCAACCCCCAAAGGGGTGCCTGATGTGGTGGCCACGTTCACTCTGGACACACCCGGAGGGGGACATTCGGTTGTCCCCCGTGCCGGTAGAGGGGGGCGTGGAGTTGCGTTTTGGCCTGGCCCTGGATGCAGCCCGCGTGTCGGGCCACCCCCCTGAGTGGCTCCTGGCGGTGTACGGGGGTGGGGGGATTATCGTCCTTGTGCGCCGCCGGTACGACCGGGATAGCCGTCAGCACGTGTGGGAGGCGGTGGTGGGGGAGCACGCCACCTGACGGCTCAACCGCCCCCTCAGGACCCGGGCACCGCCGCCCTGGGCCTCGAACCCCCTGGACCATTCCCCTGGCCAATGCCCCTCCCCCCGAAGGGTTGATGGCCGCCTAATCCGGTACATCCCCGCCAGGGGCCTGGATCCCTCCGCTAGGGGCCTGGTGAGCGGTAAGCGCTTACCGCTTAAAGGGGGTGCTCCGGGGGGAGTTGGCCTGGGGGGATGACCTGGGGGGAGAGGGGTCTGGTTCCCCCCATTGTCTGGGCTGGCTCCGGGTAGTGAGGGGATCTAGAAAAGCCTTTGGTTGCAAGCGATGGATAGCAATAGGGCTGTCCTTATTGAGGTTCCCTTGGGCGCAGGCCTTGAGTTTGCCCACCGTTACACGCAGTCCCAGGCAGTCGTCCCCGCCTATAGAGGTTCCCTTGAGCGCGGGGCCTTCCTTACTCCCCCCGCCCACCGGCGGGGGGTTTCGGCGTTATGCTGGGAGGCCATGGAGGGCCAGGAAAAGCGCAAGCCGTCCCTAGCGGAGCTCTACCACGCCGTGGTGCGTGCCGTAGGCACCCTCCTACCCCCGGGGGAGGAGCGTAAGCGCCCCGCGGTCCGCCTGGAAGGAGGGGGCCTGGAGGGAGAAATGAGCCTCAAGCGCAAGCGCCTCTCCCCCGCCGCGGGGAAGAGCCTGAGGAAGACCCTGAGCCGGCACCCCGAGGGCATCGCCGTGGGCCTCACCCTCTGGCCCAGGACCCGGGAGGGGCGGCTGGACCTCGCGGCCTCCCAGGTGGGCCACCTCTACGTCCGCCCTAGGCCCGAGTTGGCGGGAACCTTCAGCGTCCTGGGCCTCCCCAAGAGCTGGGAGCCTGGTGAGGGGCGGCTGGTCCTGGAGGTGCGCCCCAACCGGGAGGGGATCCTCCCCAAGCCCTTCGCCCTAGAGCTCCTGGTACCCCCGGCCCTCCGCCCCAGCGTCCCCCCCGTGGGGGAAGAGGAGGCCCTAAGGGTCCAAGGCCGGGTGGTGGAGGGCCTCCTGGTGGTGGAGGAGGTGGAGAAGGTCCCCCCGCCCCCGGAGCGGGAGGGTGGGGCGGCGAAGGGGGACGACCCGCCCACAGGCCGCCGGCGGAGGGAGAAGGCAGGCCCCTCGGGCGGGGTGGGCTAGCGAGGGGGTGGGTTCCGTGGCAGGGGACCGGGACACCCTGGAGCTTTACCTGGAGGGCATACCCCTTCCCCCGGAGCGGCTGGAGGGGCTGGCCCGGGAGGTGGAAGGGGTCTTCCGCCGCTACCTGGAGGTGGAGCCGGTCCGCCTCCTCACCGGGGAGGACGAGCGGGGTCGGCGCTGGCTCCGGGTAGCGGCTGTCCTGAAGCCAAACGGGAGCTAAACTACTCCCGGCGGTTCATTTGGGGCTGGGGTCCCAAAGGGGAGGAGGCCTCCCAGACACCCCCTCCGCCGAAGGCGCAGGTCCCCCGTTTTGCGAAGGTGCGCTTTTGTGCAGGGGTGACGCTCCTACAACCAAAGGCCGCGTACCGGCCCAGTCCGCCGGCGCGCCCACTCCCGCCGGGCCCCGGGTAAGGGTGACCCGCCCCACGGGCGATGGGGCGGGGTAGGGGCGTGGGGATCTCCGGTTCAGGGGGAGGTGAGGATGGTGCTGTTCCACCCCACCGCCACGAAGAGGCCGTTCCCGTAGGCCACGCCCTCGAGCCGGTTGCTCGTCCCCGAGGTTCGCTGGG
>NZ_JANSHG010000241.1:0-2535 GCF_047461555.1 Synechococcus sp. WC101 | reverse complement strand
GAGATAATGGGAGCAGGCTTCCAGGATCGGCTGCTTGTGGGGATCCACCTTGCCGCCCACATCCACGATCACCAGGCTTTTTTGTTGGCGCAGGGCGAGGATGGCCTGGGCGTGAAAGCTGAAAAAATCGGGGGTCAGGCGGCCCCGGTAGCGGTGCTTGAGGATTTTGGCTTCTTCCGGCGGCAGATCCAACGTCCAATTTCCTTCCCCATCCCAGTGGGCCCGCTGCAGATAAACGTTGGGAGCCTGAGGCAGCAGGGACTCGAAAAGAGCGCGGGCCAGGCGGCTTTTGCCGCTATCCGGAGGGCCCACCACCATCACTGCCGCCGCCAATTCTGAGCCTGGCCTGCCCTGCACCCAGGGAATGATCTCGCCCACCTGCACGTCTGGGCTATGGCTGGAGACCACCACTGCCCCCAAGCGCGGGTCGTAGCAGGCCACCCAGCGGGTAAAGTGGCACTCGTGCACCAACCAGCCGTAGAGCCAGATGGGGGCGCGCCCGCTCAGCACCACTCCCAAGCGGGGGTCGATCCCCCCAGGCAGGCGCAGTTGGGCCAGATCTTCCGGGAAAACCAGCCGATCCGGTCGGGTCAGCTCGATTTCAATCACCTGAAACGGTAGCCCCCCAAGATGGGGTTTCTGCGGCCAATGGGCCAGATAGCCAGACCGCAACTGCAGCGCCACAGCAGACATGGAAATTGGGACAGAAAGACAACAGCCTGGCCCCAGTATGGGGAAGATTGGAAGCAAGATCTTCCAATTGTTGGCAGAGTAGGGGCGAAGGGATCCGACCTTGGTCTGTGCCTTGCCCTGGAGGGGGAGATGAACGGAGGGGAGTTGCCTTTGACGGTGGAGGTGTTGCGCTGGCTGGCAGGCGGGCAGTTGGCAGAGCGCCTGGAGCGGGCGGTGCGTCTCTGGGTGTTGCTCCAGGGTTTGTACAGCGAAAACCGTTGGCCGGATCTGCCAGAGACCTTTGGCTACACCCACATCCGCGATCGCCTCTTCTCGCCCAGCCACCCCCGGCAGGATTTGCCCCATGGGATCTCCTGCCCGGATCCCAGTTGCATTTGCCAGAAGCCTCTGAGCTTTTGGCTGGAGCATCCCGACCTGCTGGCCGCCTTAAAAGCCGAAGTTCCCCATCTGGAGACGCGGCTGGCCAGCCGGCCCTTTTTGAAGACCCACCGCACCCTGCGCAAAGAGCTGGACTACCTGGCCGCTCAGGGCTGGCTGCAGCCAATCGAGGCCAACTCCAGGCGAAGAGATAACTTTCGCTGCCGTGCCGCCGGGGATCGCCCCCCCTTGCCGACGCCCGCCTCGGCCTTGACGTTGTCGGGTAGCCAGCTTGAGCAGATCTACCACGTCCTCAGCGACGTGGCCTTTGTGCATCCCGATGTGCAGGTGTTGCTGGACGATATCTGGGGGGGGCATCAACACTCGCAGCGGCGGCTGTTTGTGTGGTTTGAGTACATCCTCTCAGACGAACAGCAAGAACGGGTGGACGAATACCAAAACCAGCTAGAGGCTTTCTGGACAAAACCGGCAGCAGGGCTGATCCGCTTTGATTACGAAACTCGCCAGCACGGGATCCAAAAGGTCCTCACCTACCCGGTTTGCCTGTTTTATGCCCGCCGCGCCAAGTACTTGGCCGCCTTCGGCCAGCTCCCGCACGCTGCCAGATCCCTGGGCTGGCACAACTTTCGCCTGGATCGCATTCGCTCGCCTCGCCTGACGGTGGTGCCCTGGTCTGACCCTGCGGTGTCGGCGGAGCTCTTGGCCCGCCAGAGGCAGGGGAATCTGCCCACTCCTGAGGAGGTGCAAGCGGCCTGGGAAGAGGCCTGGGGATCCGATTTCTATCTGCCCAAGGCGCT
Source organism: Synechococcus sp. WC101 (assembly GCF_047461555.1). Lineage (NCBI taxonomy): Bacteria > Bacillati > Cyanobacteriota > Cyanophyceae > Synechococcales > Synechococcaceae > Synechococcus > Synechococcus sp. WC101. Next base: position 667 of record NZ_JANSHG010000241.1, on the reverse strand, counting down.
CTTGATCCTGCGCTTTGCGCCGCAGTTTGCCCGCCGCTACGTGGACAACACAGTACGCCACCCCACCTTCCAGCCCATTGCCTACGAGCGGATCCCGGCTTTGGTGCGGCGGGAGATCGCCGATGCGGGGGAACGGGAAAAGATCTTGCACATTCTCCGGCAGAGGCCGGCCAGCGACCGCTACTTCTGCGCCTATGTGCGGGTGGGAGACACCAATTTCACCATGCGCCTGCGGGATTGGCGGCCCAACGGCGAAGTGATTGCCCCTCTGGCCTATCGGGAACAGATGGCCCAGGAAGCGGAGGCAGAGCTGCAGTTTTACCGGCCCGAACTGGCTCTTGCCAAACCCGCCTGCCCATGACCACCCTCTACTTAACCGAGCCGGGCACCGTGGTTCACTGCCAGAACCAAAGCTTGCTCATTCGGCGCCGCGGCCAGGAGCAGCTTTGCCGCCTTGCGGAGGTGGAGCTGGTGGTGGTGTTGCCCGGGATCCAATTGACCAGCGCAGCTTTGGCCCAACTGCTGGATCGAGGCATCGAAACCATTTTTTTGCGTGCGGATGGCGGTTTTCGCGGTCGCCTGCAGGGATCCTTCTCCACCAACTCTGAGATCCGTCTGGCCCAGTATCAGCGGGCCTACTCCCCCTGGGGGCTGAGGTGGGCCAAGG
>NZ_JANSHG010000240.1:0-2543 GCF_047461555.1 Synechococcus sp. WC101 | reverse complement strand
GGTACCAGCCAGTTGCCGCTGGCTGACAACAGGAAGAGGCCAAAGCAGAGGGAGCCGGAATAGAGAAACAAGCGAATGGGATCGCTCTGCAGTGAGGAGAGGGCAGCCATTGTCCCCTGCTCTCGGCGTGTCAGGGACAGGACTTTTGCTCCTCCCCGCTCGGCCTTAAGATAGACCGGCTGGCGGGAGCGCTGCCACCCCACCCCTAGGATAATGATCCCCAACAGCAGCAGGATCCCTTCCAGTGAGCTTTGAGCGGCAGCCAGGGATCCCGTTCCAACCGCTCGAGGAACGGCTGCGGTGGAAAGAGAAGTGGAAGCTTGAGAAGCGGCTGAAGGAACCTCGGCAACCGGCTGCCCCTGCAGGACTGAGGCTAACTGCCGTACTCCCGCCAAGGTGCCGCCATCGAAATCCCTATTGCGAAACTTGGGCAGGATCTGCTGGTCGATAATCTGCTGAACGCGGCTGTCGGGAAGGATGGTGGCCAAACCCCTGCCGGTTTCAATTTCTACCCGCCGATCCCCCACCGAGATAAGAAACAACACGCCATTGTTTTGGCCAGCCTTGCCAATGCCCCAGTAGTTGAACAGTTGCGTGGTGAACGCTTTCGGCGTGGCATATCCCTGGGTATTGGGTACCGTGACCACCGCCATCTCGGCACCGGTGCGCTGCTCAAGCTGGGTGAGGAGACGGTTTAGCTCGTTTTCAGTGCTACTGCTGAGGATGTCGGCGGTGTCGGAAACCCATCCCCCATAGCTGCGGCGGGGGTTGGGCACTTGCTCGAGGGTAATGGCCCAAGCGGGCTACGGCAGCCACAGCGATACACTTAGCAAGACTGCTGCCCAAACTTTTGGCATGGCTCACCTGGCTGAGCGCTGCCTTGGTTTTAGCATAGCCCCCTTGGATGGAGATGCATTTGAAACACTTCCCTGCCTTGGCCTACAGTCTCCGCCGACACAGAAGGTTAGCTTGGTAGCCCCGTACTTTAGTGCGGGGCGGAACCTTGAGGCTTTGCCTTGAAGGGCTGTCTAGGGGCGTCTTGACAGCGCCTTCGCAAGTCCGTTACCCCCCCTTTCGGCCCCCCCCAACCCCCCCTGCAGGCGGGGGGCTGCTGTGGACTGCGTAAGAATTCCCCGACTTTAGTCGAGTCGGCGGGAGTGTCAAGAACGCAACCACTTCCAAAGTTATCCCGAATACCAATGAGACGAGCTCCCCCTCAACCCCAGCCCCTCTCCCAGAAGGAGAGGAGAAGTGGATCTTGCCGTTCCCTATCACTCAGGGTTAGCTATCCCCGCCGGATCCCCCACGCGGAGCGGACCCGGCCAGGCTTCTTCTTGCCATTCCACCTCAAAGCACTCCTGGGCCATTTGGAGAAAATGTTCGATCAAAGCAGGGATCCCCGGCGCTGTTGGGCAAAGGTCGTACACGCCAATCACTTGCGATCCGGGCAGGTACCGTTCCCACAGCTCGGGATTGGGCCGCAACAGGAGGGATCCCTGTTGCAGGATCCCCCAGGGTTGCCACAGTTGGGCGTTGCCCATCAGCTTTTTGCGCTGCCAGCTTAGATCGGCACGGGTACGGGCGGCAAAGCAACTGATTTTGTTGCGGTAGCCCCGATCCTGGCCACCTTGGCCGCGGACAGAAGCGGGAGCATCCACCTCAATGCCCAGCGCCGCCAGCCCCTCTACCCAAAAACGGCAGCAGAAGTCGTACACCTGGGCTCGCCGCAAATTGGGCAGCCGAGCTTGGAGGTAAGAGAGGGGCAACACCAAGCTGTAGGTCAGCTCTGCTGCATCTTCCGCCGCCTGGTGCAACACCGCCCGTCCTCCGGTGGGCCGGCGCACCATCGGGATCCCTGGCGGCAGATCTGGCCAGGCCTGGTGACGTCCCAGAGAGAGGGTAAGCCGATCCCAGCCGTAAAAGCGCAAACAGGGCCTGGGATCCTGGCGCAGCCGCTGCAAAAGCCAAAAGTCCTGCTCCATCTGCCAGCCGCCAGCGGCCACGCGATAGGGCAGCCAAGAGCCCTGGGATCCCATCAAGCTTTGGGAAACTCAGCCTGGAGCTGCTCATCGTACTCATCGGCCAAGCTGGCCACAAGGGTGATGGCGCGCGAGATCTCGCCAGCGCTGAGCCCTTCCAGAGTGCGGTGGTGGTTTAGCACCACTTGGTTGTTCCAGATGCAAAAACGGGCTTCCAGAGTTTCGCTCCAGTTTTTCTCCAGCAGCTTCTGCATGAGCTTAGCCGGCTCCGCCACCGGCAGAGAGAGCACGGGAGACCACACCAACAGGGTATCTTCGGGGGATTCGCCGCTCAGGTGGACGAACACTTCCACGCTGCCGTAGGTGAATTTCCAGGTGTGGCCCTGCTCGTGGTTCTCGTAGGCGGCATCTTCTTTGAGGCTGGAAACTACTGCTGAGACAACTTCAACGTAGCGAGGGGGCTCTTCCATCAGGCCTGGAAAACCTTCTGGAGAACGGTCGATGAGCGGCTCGCTGTAGACCATGGTCTTTCCCCTACTCCCTGTCTAACCACCTTAACTATAC
>NZ_JANSHG010000239.1:0-2559 GCF_047461555.1 Synechococcus sp. WC101 | reverse complement strand
CAACACTTCCAGCCAGAGCAGGCTGTTGGCATAGCCCCGGTAAGACATGGCGATGGCCAGATGGCGTCCCATCACCACCGGCTCTTCTTGACGAAGGGCTTGCAGCAGAGGCGGGTGATCCGCCAGACGCAAGGTCTGGTTCAACAGCGAGGGATCCCCCGGGTTGCGGCGGTACTCAGCATTGACTGTGAGGGAGTCCTGCCCCATTTCGTAGAGGGCCAGCAGGCAGCGATCCGCCCCGAACAACTGGCCCAACTGCTCCACCGTCTGCTGGCACAGCTCGCGGATGCCGAGGCAGTGGCCGATGTTGCGCAGCAACTGCGCCGTGATCCCCGGCACCGGCTCGGTCAGGAGGGGATGGCGCTGGGCAGGGGGGCTGCCGGCTCCGCCGGCCAAGTTGAAAGGCGTCGCCCCCAACACCTTGCCCACTACCAACACGGCCACCACCTCCCCCTCCATGTCCCGCACCGGGTTGAGGCAAAGATGCAAGTGCAACTTGTAGCGGGGAGAAATCACCTGACACTGATGCTGCAAGGGATCCCCGCTCGCAAACACCTGCCTGAGCTTGGCTTCGTACTCCTCCGCATTGGCCACCTCCCAGCTTTGCTGTCCGCTCAGGATCTGCTGCGGGTAGATGGCGTAGTTCTCAGCACCCTCCCAATAAAAACTCCAGAAACGCTGCTGGCGATCCTGGGTGTAGAAAATCAGATCCGGTTGGAGGACGCCCATTGGGGGAGAGGCCATCATTGCGTCGGGAAAACAAAGCTCTTCGGCCTGAAGCCTCAGGTTTTCGCAGAGGAAGCTGGGCTGGAGTCCTTGTTGAGGCGGGCGAAGAGCATCCGGCCCGCCGAGGTTTGAATGGCGCTGGTCACCACAACCGAGCGAGTCTTGCCCAGAGAGCGCTGTCCCTCTTCCACCACCACCATCGTGCCATCCTCCAGATAGCCAACCCCCTGGCCCGGCTCCTTCCCTTCGCGGGTGATCTTGATATCGAAGCTGTCGCCGGCAATGTAGATGGGCCGCAAGGCTTCGGCCAGCTCGTTCACGTTGAGCACCTTGATCCCCTGCAGTGTGGCCACCTTCTTCAGGTTGTAATCGGTGGTCACCAGCGTTCCCCCCACATTCTGGGCCAGGCGCACCAGCTTCTCGTCCACGGTGGCCAGATCCGGGTAGTTGGCTTCGTGAATCACAAAGCGGTCGGGATAGGCCTGGCGCAGGGCTTGCAGCGTATCCAACCCTCTGCGGCCTCGCTCCCGTTTTTGCGGATCGGCTTTGTCGGCGATGGTTTGCAGCTCCGCGATAACAAAGCGAGGGATCACCAGCGTTCCCTCCAAAAAGCCTGTCTCGATCAACTGGGCCACGCGCCCGTCGATGATGGAGCTGGTGTCCAAAACCTTGGGGCTGGCCGCCACCACACTGCCCTCTGCGGCCGCCTGCAGGGCGTAGTTGGGGTTGAACAGGCGCAAGAGCGCAGGGCCATGGGTATCGGCCAAACTCACCCCCAAGTAGGCAAAGGACAAGCTAAAAAAGACGGAGGCCAGCGGCTCGATAAAGCTATTGAGCTGCTGAGGCAGGGGCAACAAATAGACAGGAGCCATGGCCAAGTTGGCAATCACCAGGCCGATCACCAACCCCACCGAGCGGCTGATCAACACATCCGGCGGCAGCGAGCGTACATTGGCCTCGAAGCGGCGGTAGCCCCAGCGCACCAAGGATCCAAAAGCCAAACCCGCTAGGACACCAAAGCCGCTGGTAACCACGCGCGCCCCCTCCACATTGGCCCCCTGAATGGCGGCAGGAGGGAGCAGATCCAGGCCGTAGAATCCAAGACCCGCCCCGGCCAACATGAAGATCACAATCAGTAAGACATCTAACATGGCGAAGAAAGCGCCCCTGCTCAGAATAGGCTTGGGTCTGCTGCTCGCAACAGGCAAATCTGAGTCCTATTCTAGTCTTCTGGCTGAAGAGAGGGATCTCATCCCCCACCCCGAAAGAAGGAGACTATGCTGAAGAAGGGCGATCCCTCCCTGGCTTGAGGGGTCTGGCGAGAAATCGCTACAATCAACATCTCGACATCCCAGGCAAGGTCTCAGCAGAGCTGGAAGCAACTATGGCACAAGCACTGGAACTAACGGCCGAAAATGTGGAAAAAGTCCTCAACGAGCTGCGCCCCTACCTGCAAGCCGATGGCGGCAACGTAGAGCTGGTGGAAATCGACGGCCCGGTGGTGAAGCTGCGCCTACAGGGGGCCTGTGGCGCCTGCCCCAGCTCCACCCTGACCTTAAAAATGGGCATCGAGCGCAAGTTGCGGGAGAGCATTCCCGACATCCTGGAAGTAGAACAAGTGTTCTGAGGGCTCTGCCGCTTCTGGTCTGTTATCTTGGTTCCTTAAGGCGGCAGGTGCAGCCGTCGCTGTGGCTCTCTGCCTCTTGCTCTTTTTTTCCTTCTCTCCTTCAAGCCAGCCCATGCCTGTTCTCCTCTCCATCGCCATTCTCGCCCTGCTGATCCTGGTGCATGAGGCGGGACACTTCGCCGCAGCCAAACTCCAAGGGATCCACG
>NZ_JANSHG010000238.1:0-2578 GCF_047461555.1 Synechococcus sp. WC101 | reverse complement strand
TCTCCAAGATGCGTTGCAAAGTTCCGTTTTCGGTCAGGACTGCGATCGCCCCATCCACGGCTTCCTTCAGGGAAGGATGCTGTGAGGATACCACGCCCACCAAAGGAATCGGGAACAGAGGCGGCCCCGCCAGGCGCAGCCGGGATCCCGCCTGGCGCAGGCTCAGGGCGGCAACGGGCTGATCGACGAGCACCGCATCCAACTGGCCAGCCTGGAGCTGGGCAAACAAGCGATCCGGGTTGCTGGTGGCAAAAAGACGAATGGCGTTGCCCCGCCTCTCGTTGTACGCCTCCAACAGAGCGGCTCCCGTACTGTTAACTACAATGCCCACTTTGCGGCCAAAGAGTTGCGACAGCGCCTCAATGGGAGCTTCCTCTGGCCCGGGATCCCGTACCACCAAGCGCTGCGGGCTGAGGTAGTAGGGTCGGGTGGCGAGAAACTGCTGCGGATCCAAGCCCAAAGCTTCCCGCGCCCCCCAGATGAGATCCACCTCATCCGCTTGCAAAGCCGCCAACTGCTCGCTCCAAGCCACATAGACGGGCTCCACTCGCACCTGCAGCGTCTGGGCAAGCGCCTCCAGGATATCCCACTCGAAGCCGGCGTAGGTTTGCCGCTCCAGGTCGGTGTAGAGGTAAGCCGGGCCCAGGCTGGGATCCAGGCCAACCCGGATGCGCCCCCGCGCCTGAATCTCGGCCCAACGGGAATCGGGAACCTGTGCTCGCTCGCTGGCAGGAGCGGGCAGGGTCGGCTTTGGGGCAGGCTGAGGGTAGGCCGGGATCCCCAAGAGCAGCGCCAGGCCAAACCCTGCCGCCCAACAACGACGCCGGAGCTTTTTCCCGGCCAAGTTATCTCCCTTGCCTTGCGAAAGAGCCATGAGGGCCTTTGCGTAAACCTTACCCAATTTTCGCCTGATCTTTACCTGATCTTTAAACTTTGGCCGTTTTGCTCCCCAGACCGGCGATCCCGCCGCATGGGGAAGGAGACCGGCAGAGGGCTGACCTGGGCCAGTTCTTCCTGAAGAGCAGCGTGTAGCCAGCCGTTGCTGGCCAGCAGGCGGCCACTGTACACATCCACCGGGCTGCCATCGTAGGCGGTGACCTTGCCGCCCGCCTCTCGCACCAAGACAATCCCGGCGGCAATGTCCCAGGGGGAGAGGCCCCGCTCCCAATAGCCGTCCAACTGGCCGGTGGCCACGTAGGCCAAGTCCAGGGCAGCCGATCCACCTCGCCGCACTCCCTGGGTGAGGTGGGTGAAGTGGCAGAACTCAGCGTAGTTGTTGTCCGGAGTTTCCCGGCGGTCGTAGGCAAAGCCAGTAACCAGGAGACTGCGGGAGAGTTCGGTAGTAGAGGAGACGCGGATGGGTTTGCGGTTGCGGGTGGCGCCCATCCCTTGTACGGCGCGAAAGAGATCCCCGCGAAAGATGTCGTAGATCACCCCCAGCACCGGCTCCCGCCCCTCCAGCAGACCAATAGAGACGGCAGCAAAGGGATAGCCATGGGCAAAGTTGGTGGTGCCATCGAGGGGATCGATCATCCAGGCGTAGGCGCCCTGCGGGGATCCCTGCTGGCCGGATTCTTCCGTCAAGATCACATCTTCGGGGAAGTGCCGCCTTAAGATTTTCAAGATAAGCTCCTCGGAAGCGCGATCCGCTGCTGTTACCAAGTCGCCCGGACGTTTCTCCTCAATGGCAAGGGTGCCCCCCACGTAACTGCGCAGCAAAGCCCCTGCCTCCAGGGCCGCCTCTGTGGCCACATCTAACCGACGCAACAGGGCCTCCGTCACACCCACACCTCAAGGCTACAAACCTGCTACCCAGAATAGCCCGCCCGCGGCCAAGGCTGTGGCTCCCAAGGGATCCCTTAAAACGGGAATAGCTCCGACCTGAACCCAAACCCAATTTTTCCAATTTTTTTTAGGAAAAGGGAGTATCTCCAAGGCTGCCTGTGGTGTATAGTAGGGTACATTAAGGCCTATGAGTTTTCCACCAGCCCGCCAACGCCGGGGGGATGTTGGGTGTCTCCTAGTTTCTGGGAACTCTAGGGTTCAGGGAGTTGGACTGGAAGAGCCAGGCTGCCGGGCAGGTAGTTGAGCGTCGAGGAGGAAACGCTGTTGCCCCAGAGCTACGACGATTTTTTTACCTCTACTACGGCAGTGGGCAGAGGCCATCTGTCCGGCAGTCAGGACTTCGATCTGCCGTTGGATCTGTTCGACCAAGTCCCGCAGCAGCCGGTGTCTCACCCGGAGTTCACCCTGTCCGTCTGCCATCCTGTGCGGCCCTGCAGCTACATCCTGCGGGAGAGCATTTACACGATCGGACGGGATCCCTCCAATGCCATCCAGATTGTCAACCGCTTCGTCTCCCGCCGCCACGCCTATTTGGTGCGAGTGCCCACCAAGTCCAATCGCACAGGATTTACGTATTGTCTAGTCGACGGCAACCGCAAGGGGCAGTCCAGCACCAATGGGGTGTTCGTCAACGGCACGCGGGTAGCTACCCACTACTTGAGGAGTGGCGATGTTATCTACTTTGGGCCGGAGATCCGCGCCTACTTCTTCGAGGTGGCCCGCATTCCCCCTC
>NZ_JANSHG010000237.1:0-2580 GCF_047461555.1 Synechococcus sp. WC101 | reverse complement strand
GCCCCGGATCGCTCCAAAAGCTGCCGGTACAGCCTCACAATTTTGTCTTCCACCTCAGCTTGGCTCAGGTGATCCGTGTCGATCAGAATGGCATCGGGGGCAGGCCGCAAGGGAGAGATAAGCCGCTCGCTGTCGCGGCGATCCCGCTGCTCGATCTGAGCTTTTAACTCTTCGAGGGACACCACTTGTCCTTGGGCTTGCAGTTGGTGTTGCCGGCGCTGGGCCCGCTCCCCCACCGAGGCGGTCAAAAAGACTTTCAGCTCGGCATCAGGAAAAACATGGGTGCCGATATCTCGCCCCTCCAGGACGGCCCCCCCATCCCGTCCAATGAGGCGTTGCCGCTTCACCAGCTCCTGCCGTACCCCCGGCACTGCCGCCACCTGAGAAACCCAGCGGGTCACCTCTGGGGAACGAATGGCCTGGGTAACTTCCTCACCGTCGGCCCAGATGCGGGTGGGTTCGTCGGCCGAGGGGCCACTTTGTAGGGTTAGTTGGGTTTGGGCAGCCAGTTGGGTCAGTTGCTCGGCGTCGTCCAACGGGATCCCCCGCTGCAGCGCCAGCCAGGTGATGGCCCGGTACATCGCCCCCGTATCCAGGTACAAGAGCTGCAGTTGAGCGGCCACTGCCCGCGCTACGCTGGACTTCCCGGCCCCTGCCGGGCCGTCGATGGCAATCAGCGGGCGACGCCCCCTTTTCGGGGAAGGAGGCACTGCACTCTGCTGTTCTTGGGGCAAGGGATCCACCCCTTCCGGGGAAAGGAGCAGGTTGTCGATGAGGCGAGTTTGCCCTACATAGGCGGCGATGGCCAGTAGCCCCTTATCTTTCACCTCCGATAGGGGCTGGAGGGTTTGCGGATCCACCAATTCCAGATATTGCACGCGCAGCTCGGGGGTGCGCTCCAGCTCAGCACGGGCGGCGGCCAGGATCCCTTCGGCGGAGGGATCCCCGGCTTGCCAGTGGTCGTAACCTCGGCGGAGGGCGCGGTACAGGCTGGCGGCCACCTGCCGCTCCACTGCCGAAAGGTAGCGGTTGCGGGAGCTGTAGGCAAGGCCGTCGGCTTCTCGCACGGTGGGGCAAGGGACAATGGTGGTGGGAATTTGCAGATCTTGAACCAGCCGCTGGATAATTGCCAGTTGCTGGGCATCCTTTTGGCCAAAATAGGCCCGCTGCGGCTGCACCAGGTTTAGCAGTTGCAGCACAATGGTGGCCACGCCGCGAAAATGCCCCGGTCGGTGGGGGGCGCAGAGGGTCTGCAAAAGGGACTCAGGAGGCATGACCCAGGTGCGATCGCCGGCAGTGGCCGGGTCGGCCCCCATCTCCTGCGGGTCGGGGGCAAACACCACATCCACGCCCGCGGCTTCACACAGAGCCCGATCCCCTTCCTCGTCGCGGGGGTAGCGATCCCAGTCTTCGTTGGGGCCAAATTGGAGGGGGTTGACAAAGATGCTGACCACCGTGTGGTCACACTCTTGGCGGCAGCGGCGAATTAGGCTGAGATGTCCTTCGTGCAGGGATCCCATCGTTGGCACCAGGCCTATGGTAGATCCCCGCCAGCTCGCTACCTGCTCCCGCAAAGCCGCCACCGTGCGCAGCCACTGCATCGCCATGCCACCTCACCTGCTGAGCCACTCTCTTGCCGACGGTTTGGTGCCAGCTTTTTCCTCCCTGGCTTTCACAGACCCATCTTATTGCCGCGCTGATACTGTCTGTAGGCGGCCACAAACAGGCCTGCCAAGGTAACCAGCACCATCCCCAAAACGATCCCCAGCAAAATTGGCTCGATCACAACCTAGGCCTCCTACTTCAAACCTAGATCATGATAAGCCAAGCCCAAACTCTTCCTCACCTTGCCCGGGGGGATCCCTGCCAAAAGTCAAAACAACGAAGGTACAGGGGACGCCCCCAATTGCCTCGGTGGAGGGTCAAGTCTCCACGGCTATGGCTTGCTCTTTGATCGCTTTGATCGCTTCGTTGAACCTGCAACTGTCCCGCCCGAACTTGCCGAAAGATGTTTCCCAACCACAACTGCTCTCCCGCTTTGAAGGAGTGTCTGGCTGGGCTGGAAGAGCAACTGCGCCCTCTGGTAGACAAGGCCGTTCCCCTGTTGGTGGCAGACTCGGATCCGCTGCAAGTGTGGGCTGCCGTTTTGGCCTGCCAACACCTGGGGATCCCCCTCTTCTTGGCCAATCCCCACTGGGGAGGACGAGAGTGGGGGCAGGCTCTGGCCAGCCTGGGATCCGCTTGGCGCTGGCGGCGAGGGCAGTTGCAGGAGGGTTCTGCCTCCTCCCACCCCCCTCTGCAGCATTGGCAACAGATCCTACCCAGCGCCGATTGGCCAGTAATCGGGATCCCTACCGGTGGCTCCGGCGGCCAGGTGAAATGGGCAGTGCACTCCTGGCGTACCCTCAGCGCCTCTGCCAGAGCCCACCAGCAGCACTTCAGCGTGGATTGCGTCCATAGCTATTGTGTCCTGCCCCTGTACCACGTCAGCGGCCTGATGCAAGCTGTTCGTTCCTGGCTGAGCGGCGGCCAGTGGATTGTCTGGGATTGGAAACGACAGCAGCAGGCCGAGGCCTGGGA
>NZ_JANSHG010000236.1:0-2592 GCF_047461555.1 Synechococcus sp. WC101 | reverse complement strand
AGAATATAGACAATCGGCGGCGGGCCAGAAGGTCGTGTGGCCATGGAACTCCTCCTGGGGAACGGGGATAACCCTCCTCTGTTGTATCAGCTACCCCCCTCTTTAGGGAGCAAAGTCTCTTACCTCCCGCAACTCAATCACATCGGCACGGGGATCTGCTTGGAGGACCTCCAACTCAATCCAGGCCCCCAGCGGCACCTGCCGCTCCAAGCCCACCGGCACGCGAAAGGCAATCTCATCCAGCATGGCCATCACCAGGTTCTCCTCCTCGCGCAGATAGCCCAGAACCAATGCCCGCCAAGTCTGCCCTGGTCGCTGGCGCAGGTACTCAATGCTCCAGTAGCGCTTGGACTTGCGCTCCACCTGAGCGGCCTCGGCCGTGCCTGGCTCAATGCCTAGCAACACCTGCTGTACCTCGGCTTCTGTCAAGGGCAGGGGATCCCCGCGCAAAAAGGCCTTGATCTGGTAGTGCGCCACCAGATCCAGGTAGCGGCGAATTGGGGAAGTTACCTGGCAGTAGGCATCAAGGCCCAGGCCCGCGTGCCGCTCAGGTTGCGTGGCCACCTCTGCCCGCGACAGACACCGCATGATGGCAAAGGACCTGACCGGCCCCTGGGGGTACAGCTCCAAAACTTCCGGCGGGGGCAGTTCGGGAGCAGGCTGCAGGCGGTAGGGCACTGGGATCCCATGCTGGCGGGCAAAGCGAGCGGCTACCTCGCCGGCCAGCACCATCATTTCCGCCACCATCTGCCGCGCCGGCGTATCCTCAATAACGCGCAGGTGGGGGATCTCGTCGATGACCTTGATGTCCTGCTCCGGCAGGCCAATAGGGATCGCCCCTTGCCCAAGTCGCCAGGTGTAGCGCCAGCGCGCTGCCCGAGCAATGGCTGTCAGCTGTGGCTCTGCCTCCAACTCCAGCATCTCGTCGGCATCGTCGTAGGTGAGGCGGTAGTTTACCTGGATTTGGCTAAGGCAAATTTCGTAGTCGCGCACCGCCCCGTCGCCTCCCAGGCGAATGCCAAAGCTGAGAGCAGGCCGCACCTCCCCCTGCACCAAACTCATAGGACCAGTGGACAGCTCTGGCGGGAACATCGGGATCACCCGCTCTGGCAGGTAGACACTGGTACCCCGCCGGCGGGCCTCTAGATCTAGAGGATCCCCCCACCGCACCCAACAACTGGGATCGGCGATGTGGATCCAGAGCTTCACCTCGTCATCCGACTCAAACTCGACGCTGAGAGCATCGTCGATGTCGCGGGTGCTGGCATCGTCGATGGTGTAGGTGTGAAGATGGGTGAGATCCCGGCGCAGAGGCAGATCCAAGAAGGGGGGAGGCCCGCCAAGCAAAGTTTGGGCGTAGCGCTCCACCTCCTTGGGAAATTGGGTGGGGATCCCCGTAAGGCGCAGGGCCAGGTTCTCGTGGCGGCTCCACAGGCCCAGGGCTACCAGGGCGTCAAAGGCTCCTTGAGGAGTGTCGGGAAATCCCATCAGTTGCAGCAGTTGCGAGACCCGCTCCCGATCCGAGGGGGTGAGGTTGTGGGAGAGATCCTCGTGGCTGCGAATGCTGGCCGCCGCTCCCTGCAAAGCTAGGCGCTCCAGCACCTCCAGACGAGCTCGTTCCGCTGGGCTCCAAGTGTACTTTTGCCCAGGCTGGGCCACCGCTGCTTTTAGGCGGGCCTCAAACTCGGCCTGCTCCTGCTGCCGCTGCTGGGCGACAGCAATTTGATGGAGAATTTCCTTTACCTGTGCCGGCGGGCGCGGCTCGTAGCCTTCCCCCTTCTCCTTAAAGTAAATGTAATCCTCGCTCAAAAGGCGGTAGGCTGCATAGGTGGAGACCGGCGAATCGTCGGAAAACAACAACTGCGCCATCTCCGAGAGGCTCAGGGGCCGCCGCTCCTCCTGAACCAATTCCCAGGCCAAAGCCAAGCTCTCGGGATCCAGCTTTGCCTGAACCGCCTGCCAAAAGCTGGGGATATCGGAAACGGTAAAGTTGGAATTGCCGTTCAGGGCGAACGTAATTTGGCGGGGGTGAACGCTGTAAACCTGCCCTGAGGGCACCTCCAACAGCAGGTTCTTTTTGCCCTCCGTGCCCTGAACTACGGCCAATAGCCGCTCGTTATTGTGGCGAAACTCTACCAGCGTACCCTTTTCCACCCTCTCTACCCAGCCAGGCTCACGCTTGCTGCTCTCAACATTCTCCCCTAGCTCTGCCTTCCTTGACTATGGGAAAAACCCGCCAAGCAAACTTACCCTAAAAGGCTAGGTGGAGGCTGCTAGCTGCCAGGGATCCCAAGGCAGAGCTTGCTGAAGCCCCTCCTAGCTGGTTGAAGAAAATCTACACAAGCCAGTGGAAACCATCAGGAGCAAGGTAGAATCTTGGCCGTAGATTCTGGGTCTCTCCATCTCCAAAAGTTTACCTAGCAAGTCCCGGTCATCTGGGCTTGCCAGCAACGACGAGGTTAGCCGTGGACGCCCCAAAGCGCTTACTGGTTGTTGATGACGATCCCAATCTCGTCCTCCTGGTGAAGGATTACCTGGAGTTTCGCGGCTACGAGGTGGTGGCAGCCAGCAATGGTCTGGAAGCCCTGGAGG
>NZ_JANSHG010000235.1:0-2606 GCF_047461555.1 Synechococcus sp. WC101 | reverse complement strand
GCTCCACCTTGTTCACCCGCCCCAGGGCATCCGGCTGGGGACGCACCCCCAGCAAACACAGCACCTGCGCCAGCGACTCGCCGTAGGTCTTGATGTTGTCCGTGCCCCAGAGCACCACCGAGATGGTTTCCGGGTACCTGCCGCCGTTGGCGCTCAGCTCGCGGGCCAGCAGCCGCTCCACCACCATCTCCGCCGACTTAATGGCCGCTGCCGTGGGGATAGACTGGGGATCCAAGGCGTGGATGTTGCGCCCCGTCGGCAACACAGCGGGGTTGCGGATGGGATCCCCGCCCGGCCCCGGCAGGATGTACTCCCCTTCCAAAGCGCGAAGCAGGGATCCCAGCTCATAATCGGCCGTGATTTGCTTGAGGCACTCTTCCAAAAACTCAAACAAAGGCTTGAGCAGCTCCGCCTCCACCTGCGGATAGCCCGCCTCCTTGAGGGCCACCAGCCAGGGCGCCTGCCGCCCCATGTTGAAGAAATTGAGCTTGGCCACCCGCGAGACCCGCCCCTGGGCGTCGGTTTGCTCCTGCACCAGGGCCGCCACCGCCTTGTGGCAGGCCTTGTTGATGCGATCCAGCAGCTCCGTATCCGCCAGGTGCCCTTGATCCCGGTTGCGGTAGAGCTCGTCGATGTCTCGGCCCAGGCTCTGGGCGAGGATGCGCGGCAGGCCGAGGATCCCTTCTTCCGGGCGGTCGATGCTGGCGATGCTCACCAGGGTAGCGATGGCCTCCTCCGCCGTGGGGGGCGCCCCGATCACATGCAGGCCACAGGGCAACAGCCGCGACTCGATCTCCATCAGCTTGGCGTAGAGCTTGCCCACCACCGTGTCCCGCTCTTCCAGGGTGAGCTGGGCCGCATCCACCTGGGGCAGCTCCACATCCTTGTCCAGGTTGACCAGGCGCGCCTTGTCGCAGATGGCATTGACAATCTGAATGCCGCGTCCTCCTTCCCGCAGGCTTTGGTAAGAGCCGATCAACTCCCGCAGCTCCTGCAGCCCCTTGTAGAGGCCGGCGTTTTCTGCCGGCGGCGTCAGGTAGCTGATGGTGCAAGCATAGCCGCGCCGCTTGGCGATGGTGGCCTCGCTGGGGTTGTTGGCGGCGTAGTAGTACAAGTTGGGCAGGGATCCGATCAAATTGTCCGGGTAGCACTCGCCCGACATGCCGATCTGCTTGCCCGGCATGAACTCCAAAGAGCCATGGGTGCCAAAGTGGATGACCACGTCGGCCTTCCAAACCTTTTCCAGGTAGGTGTAGTAGGCGGCAAAGCCGTGGTGGGGGCTGGCCGATCTCGAAAAGAGCAGCCGCATGGGATCCCCTTCGTAGCCAAAGGTGGGCTGCACCCCGATGAACAGGTTGCCAAAGTGTTTGCCGTAAATCAGCAGATTTTGCCCATCGGTATTCAGGTGCCCCGGCGCCGGCCCCCAGTATTTCTCAATGGCTTTGACATAGGGCGTCAGGGCCTCATATTCCCGCACCGACAGCTTGGCCGCCACGTTCAGCTCCGGGCTGGCGTACTGGGCCTGGGGATCGTGCAGGATGGACTCCATCAGCTCCTGCGGCGTTTTGGGCAGCTCTGGCCCCAGGTCATAGCCGTTGTGGGCCAGCGCCTGCATCACCCGGTGGATGGAGGCAAACACATCCAGGTAGGCCGCTGTCCCCACATTGCCCTTGTCCGGCGGAAAGCTGAAAACGGTGATGGCGATCTTCTTCTCCAGCTTGGGCTTGCGCCGCAGATTGGCCCACTTGATGGCCCGCGCCGCAATCAACTCAATCCGATCCTGCAGAGCATGGGCCTTGCCGGTGACGGCATCCCGCCCTGAGAGGATGATGGGATCGATGGCCCCATCCAGTTCGGGAATGGCAATTTGCAGCGCCACCTGCACCGGGTGCAGCCCCAGGTCGCTATTGGCCCATTCCTCTGTCGATTGAAACACCAAGGGCAGTGCCACCATGTAGGGACGATTGAGCCGTTGCAGCGCCTCCACGGCTTTGGGGTGATCCTGCCGCGCCGGCCCGCCCACCAGGGCAAACCCGGTTAGCGACACCACCACATCCACAATTGGCGCCGTCTTCTGCTCGTTCCAGAAAAACTCGTTCACCGGCTTGGAAAAGTCCAAGCCGCCGGCAAACACCGGCACCACCCGCGCCCCGCGCGACTCCAGCTCCTGCACCATGGCCACGTAGTGGGCATCGTCCCCCGTCACCAGGTGGGTGCGCTGCAGCACCAGACCCACGCAGGGGGCCAAGGGATCCTTCACCTCCTCTGGCAGATCCTCGCGGGCGTTGTACCAATCCCAATACTCCGCCAGGCTGGCAAACATCTGCGGCGCCAGCGGGTGCCAAATGCCCATTTCCAGATAGGTGACCGGCTCGGCAAACTTGACCTGATCCCGCATCCCCGGCAGGTAGCGATCCGCCAGCATCAGCAAAAAGTTCTCCAGGTTCTCGCGGGATCCGCCCAGCCAGTACTGGAAGCTAAGCATGAAGTTGCGGGCATCCTGGGCCTTGTCAAAGGGCAGGTACTTCAGCACCTTGGGCAGCGTCTGCAACAGCTTCAGCATCCCCTCCTGGAAGTTGGATCCCTGCTGGCGCTTGCGCATGAAC
>NZ_JANSHG010000234.1:0-2625 GCF_047461555.1 Synechococcus sp. WC101 | reverse complement strand
AGCCTACTCCCTGCCGGTTCTGGGAAGTTGCTTCAGGAGAATGAGCAGGAGCCTTACCAAGGGAAGTTGCTTCAGGAGAACAACCATGGGTCTCATCGAGAGTCTTGAAACGGCGATCGCAACCTCTCGTCGCAATTATGCTGAGCTCCTTGAGTTGACAGGACAACTGGTTGCTGAGCGACAGCAGCAAAGTCAAAGAATTCGGATACGGCTGAATGCTAAGCCTTGGACGACAGCAACCCTTAAAAGAGCTTTTGCTTCCTTTGCGGCAGCTCGAGATTATTTTGGCAAGCGCTACGGCGTAAAGGCAAGAGGGTGGAAAGCCTTGGCAGAGCAGGTCAATACCGTTGAGACTGCATTGATTCACTTGGGGCTGGCTATTCGCGAAAACCCCCAAGTAACTCCCCTCTTAGGGGATGAAAGACACCAATCTATCCAAGAGGATGCCCACCTACTTAGTGAATAAAGTATGCTTGTTGCGCGTAGAGTGTTTACTGTTTGCTTCGATCTGCCTAGGCGAAGTGCACCTAAACTCTGCAGAAACCCCATTTCAGGGAGATGGCTTGAGGTGGAGATCTTCAAGTCCGTCAACAGAGTTAAAAAGCCGCGCCCCTACCCCCCTTCCCGGAGAGGAGTTTTTCTACAGGCAGGCTTTGAGCTTTTTCAGTACCGCCCGATCCAGTACCAGCAGTGCTGGGCGCAAGCCTCCTGAGTACCCCCAGAAAAAGCCCACCGGCAGATGGCCCTTGGGCGCTTCCAGGTTGGTTTCAAGCTCCTCGTACCCCAGCCAGCGGCCCTGCACCCACCAGCCGACTCTTTCTCCCATGCACTCTTCGCGGGGCAAAGCTGAGAAGGATCTTGAACTAAGCCCTCCTCTTCCCTCCGAATCACACTCCTGCCAGAGCTGCTTCTGGACAGTAAAGCCAAAGTGCCCATGGCTGGCCTGCATCCAGAGTTGGTCGATGAGCCGCAACATGGGGCAGGGGAAAGCCTCAACATCCTTGGGGTCGAAAAAGCCTACCTGGGAGCACCCACTGAGTTTGAGCATCAAAGCTGTCGTCCACCGATCAGCTTCCCCCCACTGGCCGGCCTGCAGCCTATCCCACAGCCCTTGCAGGGCAGGCGCCGCTTCTCCCACCCAGTCTGGCCAGGGGAGAGTTGCAGGCAGGGATCCCTCTCGAGAAACCTCAGGGAAAATCAGGGCTCTGGATCCCGCCTCCCCTTTTGTTGGGGCAGGGGTGGGGGGTGCCACCATTTGCTCCAGCTCTTCCGCAGAGTGGTTGGCCAGGAGCTGCTCCAGCTCATCTTGGGGTTGCTGCTGGGCCAGAAGCTGTTCCAGTTCCCGCAGTTCTTGGGTGCGGATGGCAGGCTCAAAGGTAGCTGGCTGCTTCTCTTGCAGGGCTGACTCTGCCGGCAGCAGGGCCAGCCACTCGGCCATGGTTTGTGGGCGCTCTTCGGGGTGGAGAGCCATCCCTTTGAGGATGGCGGCCTCCACCTCTTCAGGAATGCTGGGGTTAAGGCTGCGGGGGGGATCCAACTGCCGGCCTGTGGCCCGCACCGGCGCGCACAAGGGCACTATCCCCGTCAGCAGGGTGTAGAGGGTGGCGGCCAAGGCATAGACATCGGTGAAGGCGCCGCGGCGGCGCAGGCTGTCGTACTGCTCCAGGGGGGCGTAGCCATCGGTGCCGTAGGAGGTATGGCGCTGGATCAAACCTTGGGCGTAGGCCCGCGCCAGGCCAAAGTCGATCAACACCGCTTGCCCGGATCCCTCCCGCACCAGGATGTTGGCCGGCTTCACATCGCGGTGCAGGATCCCCTGTTCGTGCAGGGCCATGAGGGCGGATCCCACCTCCCGCGTCAGGCGCAGAGCCTCTGGCAGGGGCAACGGCCCCTTTTGCTGCAAAAGCTGGTGCAGCGTCTGGCCGCGAACGCACTCCATCACAATGCACCAACAATCCCGCTCCCAGATGACCTCCTCCACCTTCACCACGTGGGGGTGACGGCAGCGGGCCAGTTGCAACGCCTCGTTCATGAA
This sequence comes from Synechococcus sp. WC101, assembly GCF_047461555.1. Lineage (NCBI taxonomy): Bacteria > Bacillati > Cyanobacteriota > Cyanophyceae > Synechococcales > Synechococcaceae > Synechococcus > Synechococcus sp. WC101. Next base: position 590 of record NZ_JANSHG010000234.1, on the reverse strand, counting down.
GTTTTGCTGGAAGCGAGGATAGTCTGGATCCTTGCGGAGGCTGTCGCTCAAGACCTTGATGACCACCTGCTCGGCGCGAACGCTATCCCAAGCCCGGTAGGTGATGCCGAAGCCCCCTTCCCCCAAAACAGCCTCGATGCGGTAGCGCCCCCCCTGCAAGTGTTCGCCAACTGCCCAAGCCATGCCCATCCCTCTCCCCCGCTCCTGGAGTCATTCTGTTACGGGGATCAATGACTTGAGGGCTTGGAAAGCTCCCTAGAAGTCTGGGGGCAGCACCCCCGTTTTCACCTGGAAGATGCGCACTTGCCCATCGCGGATGACCCGCAGCGTCAGGGTCTTGCCCACGCCGGCGGCATCCACCAACTGCTGCACCTGCTCGGCGTCGCGAATAGGTTGGCCGTCGATCTCGACAATGACATCCCCTTCGCGCAGGCCAACTTGCTCAGCCGGCGAGCCCGGAATTACCTGCCCGATCAACACCCCCTCTTGCACTGTCAGCGTGGTGGATCGGCCCGGGTCCCGGTTGAGGCGCTCCACCAAATCGGGGTTGAGGGTAATCATGCGGATGCCCAAGAAGGCATGCTCCACCC
>NZ_JANSHG010000233.1:0-2647 GCF_047461555.1 Synechococcus sp. WC101 | reverse complement strand
CATCCTCGACTGCCAGTTTGGCCCCATTGCCGATCCAGCCAAGCTAGCTGAGCAACTCAAAGCAACGGTGGGGGTAGTGGAGCACGGCCTGTTTATCGGCATGGCCACGGAGGCCATTATCGCTGGCCCTGAAGGGATCGAGACGCTGCGGCGGCCGTAGGGGCCAGTTCGGCTGCCAGCAGGATTGCCTGCTTGAGGCTCTCGGCGCGGGCCACCCCCTGTCCAGCTATGTCAAAGGCGGTGCCGTGGTCGGGGGAGGTGCGAATAAAGGGCAGCCCCAGGGTTAGGTTGACGGCCCGGTCAAACGCCAGCAGCTTCACTGGGATCAGGCCTTGGTCGTGATAGAGGGCCAGGTAGGCGTCGGCCACGGCGGGAGACCCTTGACCATACCAGGCCTGGGCGGGCGCTAGCCACATGGTATCGGGGGGAAGCGGCCCCCAGATTTTGGCGTGGGGATAGGTTCTTAGCAGCTCCGCCAGCCACGTTTTCTCTTCCTGCCCAAGCTGCCCCTGCTCGCCAGCATGGGGGTTAAGGCCAGCCACAGCAATCACCGGATTGACAATCCCAAAGAGCTTACGCAGGGATCCAACCAGCAAGTCCAACTTCGCGCGCACCAGCTCCGGGGTAAGGGTGAGGGGCACCTGGCTCAGGGGGATGTGGGTGGTGGCCAGCAAAACCCGGATCTGCCAGCCGCTGTGGGGAGAACGGGCCACAAACAGCATGCCGTAGCGCTCGCTCCCGCTGAGCTGGGCCAGAACTTCTGTTTGGCCAGGGAAGGGGTAGCCCGCCTGGTGCCAGAGGTATTTGGCAATGGGAGCGGTCACGATCCCCTGGAACTGGCCCCGCAGCGCTTCTTCAATAGCTGTTTTCAGGTAGGCAAAGCTGGCCGCCCCGCTTGCGACATCCCCCCGGCCCACGCGCGACGGCTCTAGGTAGAAGCCGCTGCCGCCCTCCAGCACCGGGATCCCTGCCGGGTCGGCCAGGTCGGTTGCCCCTCGCTGGCGCAGAAGGCAGTAGGTAGCTTCCAAAACCTGCCGCTCGCCCACCACCGTTATCTGGGCGCAGGCCTGCACCTGGGGATCCGCCAGCGCCTTGAGCACAATCTCTGGCCCAATCCCCGCCGGATCTCCCAATGTCAGGGCTAGCTTCGGCAGCAGCAAGCTCATTTTCTATTTCTAGTCCAATTTCTAGGGATCCCCCCGAAGGGGGAACGAGATGAGTATGTCCAAATTACTCGAAGAGCTCTGCAACGTTTCCAATTTCTAGGGATCCCCCCGAAGGGGGAACTTCAAGGTGCTTCTCTCTGAAAGAGAGATTGAGTTTCCGTTTCCAATTTCTAGGGATCCCCCCGAAGGGGGAACAAGCTGCCTGAGGTGGTCATCCTCTCCGGCGGCTGCCGCGGGTTTCCAATTTCTAGGGATCCCCCCGAAGGGGGAACTTTATGTGCCCGATTTTGAATGGGCTAATAACCGCTAACTAATCGTTTCCAATTTCTAGGGATCCCCCCGAAGGGGGAACCATTGTAGTTGAGGGAGAGCTCCTGAAGTACCAGGGCGCGTATATGTTTCCAATTTCTAGGGATCCCCCCGAAGGGGGAACCATTCTTCTGTAGGTAGGGAATAGCATAAAAGGGGTAAGGTTTCCAATTTCTAGGGATCCCCCCGAAGGGGGAACCGTGAGGTTAGATCAGCCAATCGTCCCCTTCTTCCTCGCAGTTTCCAATTTCTAGGGATCCCCCCGAAGGGGGAACCTTCAAATTTTGTTCTTAGATATGCTCCACACCTAATTGTTTCCAATTTCTAGGGATCCCCCCGAAGGGGGAACCCTTCCTCGTTTGGATGCTACGCGTCATGAGTACACTCGTTTCCAATTTCTAGGGATCCCCCCGAAGGGGGAACCTGCTTAACGCCCTTTTCTCCGATCCCATCGAGATCCCCATGTTTCCAATTTCTAGGGATCCCCCCGAAGGGGGAACCTCTCTCGTTCGTTCCTGGCGGCCTGCGCCACGTTTCCAGTTTCCAATTTCTAGGGATCCCCCCGAAGGGGGAACTGCCCGCCTGACATCAGGGTAGTCGCCCCGCAGTCGCACCGTTTCCAATTTCTAGGGATCCCCCCGAAGGGGGAACCGGTGAACACTTGAGAACGCAGAACTAGTAGTAACAATCCTTGCGGGTTTCCAATTTCTAGGGATCCCCCCGAAGGGGGAACCACCGGTCAGAGCGCTCGCCGGACCTGCGGACCCGTTCCGTTTCCAATTTCTAGGGATCCCCCCGAAGGGGGAACCTTGGAGAGCCGTCAGCCGCCGAGTGGCTTCTGTGATGGCGTTTCCAATTTCTAGGGATCCCCCCGAAGGGGGAACCTTCAGCGAGGTCTCCTGCTGACGTTCGACCCGGATCGATGTTTCCAATTTCTAGGGATCCCCCCGAAGGGGGAACCCAGTAGCTATGCGTATAAACCTCCCTCCTTTGTCAAGAGTAAAGTTGTTTCCAATTTCTAGGGATCCCCCCGAAGGGGGAACCGACCAAGACCAGAAGGTACGGACGCGGTCGGACGTCTAGTTTCCAATTTCTAGGGATCCCCCCGAAGGGGGAACCCTTTCGTCTAGCTTGTCTAAGCTGAGCTTGTAAACGCTGCCTGTTTCCAATTT
>NZ_JANSHG010000232.1:0-2659 GCF_047461555.1 Synechococcus sp. WC101 | reverse complement strand
CCGATAGGGATCCGCCAAGTTGCGAAACTGGGTGTACTGGCTTTCAAACAAAAGGCGCACCGTGCCCGTGGGGCCGTTGCGGTGTTTGGCAACAATTACCTCCGCAATTCCGCGATCGCTGGTGTTGGGATCGTAGTACTCGGGCCGGTAGATCATCATCACCACGTCGGCATCCTGCTCGATGCTGTTGTGCACCAGCAGGCCGTTGGCCACAAAGTTGTGGTGGCGGGGCATCTCGATGTCGTAAACCGGTTGCGGCTCCCCCGGCTCGCTAATGAAGACGACGGGATCCCAGATCAACCCCTCCTGCACCACCACCGCCACCTCCTCCTCCAGTTGCAGCTCGTCGAGGGTTTTCCAGCCGTCCCGAGTTAGGAAAGGGTGGTTGCCAGTGGCACGAATGGAAAAGTTGAGGCGGGTTTTTAGAAGACATGTGGGCTGCCGCCCACTGCAAAATACCCTCACTGGCTGTTGGGGCACCAGCCGCCCGCGCCCATTGAGGCTAAGCAGGCGCGGCAGTTCTGCTGAAGGCGGCAGGGCTGCCAGTTGCTCCAGCCGCCAGATCTTGCCGCGATCCACGTCCCTCACGCGGGTATCGCCGGCTAGACAACCCGACTCCCGCAAATCTGCCAGTTGCGGACGCTTGTCTGAGCGCGACTCCACTGCCCGGCTGAGCTGAGATAGCACCAGCACCGGCACCATCAGCTCTTTGGCTAGCGCCTTGAGGCCGCGGGTAATGCGCGACAATTCCTGCACCCGGTTGTCGGACTCAGATCCCTGGATTAGCTGCAAGTAGTCGATCAACACCAACCCCAACGTCCCTCCTTGCTCCACCTGCAGACGCCGCGCCTTAGAGCGAATTTCTGTAACCGTGCAGTTGGGCGTGTCGTCGATAAACAAAGGCAGTTGCGACAAAAAGCCAATCGCCTGCCCCAGGCGTTGCCACTCATTCTCGCTGATGCGCCCGGATCGCAGACGGCTACTATCAATGCGCGCCTCGCTGGCCAAGAGCCGCTGCACCAGTTGCTCCCGCGACATCTCCAGGCTGAAGATGGCCACCGGTTGCTTGACGTAGGCAGCCACATTTTGGGCAATGTTAAGAGCCAGGCTGGTCTTTCCCATCGAGGGACGGCCGGCTAGGATGACCAAATCCGACCGCTGCAAGCCCTGGGTCAGGTTGTCGAGGTCAATGAATTTGGTCGGGATCCCAGGGATCTGAGCCCCGCTCTGGAACCTCTCCTCCAACTCTGAGAAGATGTTCACCAAAACTTCCGAGGCTGGAACAAGGCTGCGCTGCACCCGTTCCTGGGTGAGGCTAAACACCTCTTGCTCGGCTCGATCCAGGAGCTGAGGGAGAGGCTGGCTAGTGTCGTAGGCCAGACGCGCCAAGGTGTTGCTGACTTGAATCAGCCGGCGGCGCATGTATTTGTCCACCACCAGACGGGCATACTGGTCAATGTTGACACTGCTAACCGTCTGCTCCACTAGGCGGCGAATTGCCGCCGTTCCTCCCACCCGCTCCAAGAGCTGGTGATCTGCCAACCAGGCAGAAACAGTGGTCAGGTCAGTGGGCTGGCCCTGGCTGTACAACTGCAGAGCAGCCCGGTAGATCTCCTGGTGGGCGGAGAGGTAGAACATCTCAGGCCGCAAGAGCTCCGCCACCCGCGCCATCGCCTCAGGGTCAAGGAGGATGCCGCCCAAGATCTCCTCCTCAGCTTCTATGTTCTGAGGCGGAAGCCGATCCCCACCGGTCAGGTCGTAATCGCTAATCACCACCAGCCAGGAGTAGGAAAATCAACCCAGCCCTAGGGCAACCGGCCTCTCAGCCAGTCAGCTCCAATCGTCAGGCGGGTCAAGCTCTAGGCTGAGCATACCCGCTTGTTGCCTAAGGCAAAAACCCTACTCACCCCGGGATCCCTCACAGGAATTCAGGGAGCCTCAAAGGTGAGTCCTCATTCGGGAGTAACCTGAATGCGCAGCGTAGCGGTAACCTCGGGGTGTAACTTCACCTGCACCAGGTAAACCCCAGTTTTCTTGATCTCCTCATCGAGTAGGACATTGCGGCGGTCGATATCGAGGCCACTGGTAGCCAGCACCACCTCGGCAATATCGCTGGCAGTTACCTGTCCAAAGAGCAGGTCTTTTTCGCCCACCTTCTTGCGGATGACAAAACGGCCAATCGTCTCCAAAGCCTTTTTGTAGTTTTCTGCCTGTTGCTTCTCAGCCAGCTTGCGGGCTGCTTCCTGCTCCCGCCGCATCTGCTGCTCCTTGAGAAGTCCAGGCGTAAGCCGCACCGCCATCTGCCGCGGGAAAAGGTAGTTGCGGGCATAGCCCGGCCTGACACTCACCACCTCTCCCGGCTTGCCGAGCCCAGGAACCGCCTGGCGCAGCACAACCTGCATGTTACGTTTCGACATTGGGAAGACACTTCTTTTCTCGACAGCCCTCCATTCTAGAGGCTCAGCAGGTTCATCGTCAGCCCAGAGTGCCATAGCCACCAGCCCGTCGGCATAGGGGATCCCTTCTCAGAGCTTATTCCCGATTGGCAGGTCTCTAGAGTCCTCTTCCAGCTCTGAACCTTGGCGGGAAGATGAAGAAGCCACCTTTCCAAACTCAAAAGGCGGAAGTTCTCTGTTTTGGGAGATACCCAATCCAGGAT
>NZ_JANSHG010000231.1:0-2670 GCF_047461555.1 Synechococcus sp. WC101 | reverse complement strand
GGGGCTTCTGGCTGGGATCCCTGGCCTTGGCAGCTTTGCTGACCCGTGTCGGGCTGGGGTGGCTGGTCGCCGGGTTGGTGGCTCTGTTGCTGTTCTTGCTCTCTCTGCCGGTGCTGGTGCTGCTGGCCTTTCGCTGGTGGGCGCGCCGCTGGATCGCCACGGATCGCTGCCCGGTGTGTGGGTCTGAGTCTCAGGCCATCGAGGGCAGCCGCTTCTTTTGCCCCAGTTGTGGCGAGCCGCTGTTTGTTGCCGATGGCCATTTTTATCGGCAAACGCCCCCCGGCACCATCGACGTGGAGCCGCTAGAAGAAAGCGGCTGGGAGTTGCCAAGCTGAGGGCTCCGCTCTGGGGGTGGGTTGGCGTTTTTAGAGGGCATTTTGGGTGAAAAGTGCTCCGCAACGCTATTGCCAACGACAGCGGCCGGGCTGGCGGCTGGTTGCGATCTGGGGGGGGACGCTCTCGGCGGCGTTCCTTCTGCTGAGCTCAGCTCAGGCGACGGCGCAGGGATCCCTGCAACCTCAGGTGGAGACCTACCTGGCCCAGTTGAGCGGCCGCGGCTTTGCTTCCACGGCCCAGGGGGTTTGGCTGCAGAGGGGCGACGAGGTTTTGGGGCAACATCAGGGATCCAAGGCTTTGCCGGCGGCCTCCCTGACCAAGGTGGCCACCACCCTGGCTGCTCTGCAGCAGTTTGGCCCGCACCACCGCTTTGTGACCACCTACTTGGCAACCGGTTCGCTGGGAACGGACGGAGTTTTGCAGGGCGATCTCTGGGTGCTGGGGGGGGAGGATCCCTTCTTTGTCTGGGAGGAAGCCTTCGCGGTGGGGAACGCCCTCAACGCCCAGGGGATCCGCCAGGTGCGCGGGGATCTGGTGGTGGTGGGCCGCTTCTACATGAACTTTTCCCGGGATGGGGCCCGTTCGGGATCCCTGCTGCGCCAGGGGCTGGATGCCCGCCTCTGGCCCCCGGAAGCCCAGGCGCAATTCCAGACCTTGCCCCCCGGCACCCCCAGGCCGCAGGTGGAGATTTTGGGGTCGGTGCGAGTTGCCCAGCAGATCCCTTCGGAGGCCCAGGTCTTGCTCAGGCATGAGTCGCCTCCCCTCATTCACCTGCTCAAGCTGATGAACCTCTACAGCAACAATGCCATGGCCGAGATGCTGGCAGAGGCGGTGGGAGGAGCGGCCCAGGTTGCCCAAATAGCCCGCGCTGCAGCAGGGATCCCGGCAGAAGAGCTGCACCTGATCAACGGCTCGGGATTGGGGGTGGAAAACCGCATCTCCCCGCGGGCCAATGTAGCCATGTTGCGGGCAACCCAGGCGTTGCTGGAAGAGCGCGGCTTGTCGCTGGCGGATGCCTTTGCCGTCGTCGGCCAGGATGTGGGCGTGCTGGAGCGGCGGCTTCTGCCGGGGATCTTGATCGCCAAGTCGGGCACCCTGAGCGGCGTCAGCACCTTGGCGGGCGTGTTGCCAACTGAGCGGGGCGATATCTGGTTTGCCGTCATGAACGGCGGGGCCAACTTGGCCCAGTTGCGCACCTGGCAGGGAGAGTTTCTCAGCCGGCTCCAGTCCCGCTGGGGATCCCCCGCCGCCTTGCCCGAGCGCTGGCTGCCTCGTCCCTTAGATACGAGATCCCGCAGGGAGTCGAGCCCTCGCCTTTGACGGTTTGCCTGGGAGGGGTCGCCTCAGCAGCAAAGCGCCTGGGGATGGCAAACCCTCGCAAGCCGGTTTCAATTCAGCCAGAAGCCGCAGGAACCCCGCCCCCCAGTCCCCCCGTGTACGGGGGGATATAGGGGGGATTGAGGGGGCAGTCGGAGTCGGGTAGTTTACAGCCCTTCTCCGGAGAGGGTTGCGGCGATGGGGCGTACAGGAATCGAACCTGTGTAAGGCAAATTATGAGTTTGCTGCCTAAACCGCTCGGCCAACGCCCCTTCTTCTTCTACTTTTTACTCTAGCGCCCTTGTTCTTTCCAGAACCGGTGAAAAAGAGCCCCGCTACAGGATAAGCTGCATGTCGGTGGTTAGCGGACAGCAGAGACCATGGCATCAGCGCGTTCCTGGCAGAGGCAACTGGCTTTAGGCTTGGGGCTGACTGCCTTATCCTTGGTTCTCGGTTTGGTTTTTTGGGCCGTTGGGCAGCACTATCTCCCCTGGAACGAAGCCGCCTCTGTGGACTGGCAACCCACCGGCCAGAACCTGGCTCTGTCTCCTGCCCTGGAAGCGCAGACGGTGCCGTCCCCCCCTGAAGCGCCTTCCGCCGTCAACAACCCGCCAGAGGGATCCCCGCTACAGCTCTGGCTTGTTACCTTTTTAACCGTGTTTGTGGCGGAGATGGGCGATAAGACTCAGTTGGCCACCTTGCTCATAAGCGCCCAGTCCAAGTCTCCCTGGGCGATCTTTTTCGGCTCTGCCAGCGCCCTGGTGACCGCCAGTTTGCTCAGCGTAGCCTTAGGGGGATCCCTGGGGCAGGTGATCCCGGCAGCCTGGCTAGAATGGTTGGCTGGCCTCGGCTTCCTGGCAATCGGGAGCTATGTTCTCTGGCGAGAATGGCAAGGGAAGCGTGAGCCCTCTGGAGGAACCGAGGATGGCCTGCCAGGGAAAATTGACACTCCCACCCAGGGGATTCTTACGCAGCCCAAAATGGACTCGCGAAGGCGCTGTCAAGACGCCCCTAGAC
>NZ_JANSHG010000230.1:0-2742 GCF_047461555.1 Synechococcus sp. WC101 | reverse complement strand
CGGGTAAATTGCGTCATCGGCAGGATGGTGGTCACCACCTTCGGGGGGTCGGATCCCTGCTGCGCCTGGGACTCTTCTTGGCGCATCTGCAAGCCGCCCAGGATCCCGACCGAGAGGGCGGCCACCAGCGAGACCAGTGACCGCACAGGTCGAGCCGAACGCAGAGAGTTAGCTTTATCAGCCATGAGCCTTAGTACCTCACAAGACGACAGAGACAGCAGAGCCGGAAGCGCCTGACTTCTGAAAAGCCAAGGCCCGCTGCTGCAGCAGCGAAAACATGCTCACCAGGCCATTGCTGCGGGAAGGGCTAAGGCTAAAGTTGAGGCCCATCTCCCGCACAAACTCTAGGGAAACCTCCAGGATCTCCTCTGGGCGCAGACCGCTCAACCCCTCCGCCAAAACAGCCACCAAGCCCTTGACCAACTGGGCATCGGCATCCCCTTGGATGTAGACCTTGCCGTCTTTTAGCTCGGTGGCCAGCCACACCCGCGAGGCACAACCCCGCACCAGATTCTCCTCTGTTCGCTGCGACTCGGGGAAAGGGGGCAGGCGCTTGGCATAGGCCAGAAGCAATTCGTACTTCTGACGGGAGGTTCTGGCCTTTTGAAAGCGACCTACAATCTGCCGCAGAGCTTCGGGCATCAACCCACTGGCCTGAATGAGAATGATAATCAATCATAACACCCTCGCCGAGAGCGCCTACTGCGCGCGGGGGTAGGTCGGAAAAGCCAAAGAGGGAAGGGTTGTCTTCGCTACCGCACCGAGCGATAGCCGTCCCTTACTCCCCTGGGCGAGAGGACCAGTTGCCAAAGCTGGCTGGCACGGGCCTTGAAGCTGCCGGCGCTCATCAGCAAATAAAGCCGCCACAGGCGGCGAAAGCGCTCGCCGTAGCGGCCGGCCAGTTGTGGCCATGCCCGCTCAAAATTGGCGTGCCAAGCTTTTAGGGTGGCCACGTAGTTGATCCCAAAGTTGTGCCAGTCTTCCAGTACAAACAGACCCTCAAAAGCCGCTGTTATCAGACGAGGCGAGGGCAGCATCGAGTTGGGGAAAATGTAGCGTTCAATCCACGGATCCCGACCCTGGTAGGCAACGTTGGCGCCGATGGTGTGGAGAAGAAACAAGCCATCGTCTTTGAGGAGGCGACGGGCTACCTGCATAAATGTTCGGTAGTTGCGGTAGCCCACATGCTCAAACATGCCCACAGAAAGGATCCGATCAAACTTTCCCTGCGTCTGGCGATAGTCTTCCAGCCGAATCTCCACCGGCAGGCCCTGGCAGCGTTCGCTAGCCAGCTTGGCCTGTTCTTGGGAGACGGTAATGCCCACCACCTGCACGCCGTAGCGTTCGGCCAGGTACTGAGCCGTGCCGCCCCAACCGCAGCCAATGTCGAGCACGCGCATGCCGGGCTGCAGATCCAGCTTGCGGGCAATGAGGTCCAGCTTGGCTTCCTGGGCCTCGTCCAGGGTCTGCGCCCCCCCATCCCAGTAGGCACAGCTATAGATCAGGCGGCGATCCAGCATGGCTTCGTAGAGGTCGTTGCCGAGGTCGTAGTGGCGCTGGCCAACCACGAATGCCCCCTTGCCCCGCTGGCGGTTGACAAAGTAACTGTCCAAAGCCACTAGAGGCTGAATGAGCCAACCCACCCGCTGCGGCACCTGGGCCGTCAGGAGACGACAAACCAGCTCGTCAATAGCCTCGCAATCCCACCAGCCCTCCATGTAGGCCTCGCCAAAGCCCAGGGATCCATAGAGCAGGCAGCGCAGGTAGAGCCGCTCGTCGTGGATTTGCAGATCCCAGGGCCGCGAGCCATTGACGGCTATATCGGCAGCACTCAAGAGCCTAAGCCCATATCGGCGGGCCAGCCGATGCCAGATGCTAAGGCTTTTTTCCACTTCCAGGAACCCCCTGCTGAGGGCTAATCGCAACATGTATTGTAAAATGCGGTCTCTCCAGTTTGTTACTCGGCAGCGGCTCAAGCCATTGCTTCTTCTCGGCTCCCCAGCTTCTGTTGTTAATGCCAACCACTGCAGCTCTGGAGGAAGTTGAAGAGATAGTGCTAGCAAGCCCAAAGGAGAAATCGATGCTCAAACTGAACCTGCCAACACTGCAAGTTGGTGGTGCTATTCAGTAGGGCGGCTTTCAGATTTTCCCGCTGTTTTCTCCAGAGGATACAGAGAGAGGCTGCCTATCGCCTTCCAGATCATGGAGCTCAGGAAGCAACGATTAGTGAAATCAATCAGAACGGCGTTGTGCCGTATCTAGTTGTGGAAAACTACAGCGGTTTTCTCTTGCTTTTGGTGGAAGGGCAGGAGCTAGTCGGGGCTAAACAGAACCGCATCTTGAACACCGCTGTTTTGAACAAGCCAAAAAGCAAGATCACGATTCTGGCTTCTTGTGTGGAAGCTTTCAGGCGCCACTTCCGCTCCCACCAAATGGAGGATGCCAATGCCTTGTTCCCAGCAGCTTGTGCTACGAGCTAAAAAGAGGAGTTTATCAGTCGCTCAAAAATAAAGCTGGTTACCGCTCAGACCAGGGAAGAGTGTGGCAAGCCGTTGCTGCTATCCAAAACTTTCTCAGGGTCAGCTCCCCCACCAACCCGTTCTCTGAAGTTTGACACTCCCACCGTCTAAAGGCGGGGGATTCTTACACGGTCGTCGCAAAGGCTTTGTCAAAGCGCCTCTAGACAGTTCCTGAAGGCAAAGCCCCAAGGTTCTGCTGACTTTCTTAAGCAGGTTGGCGGCA